>CANQBK010000095.1 GCA_947589485.1 uncultured Clostridia bacterium
ATAACTTCTTTTTGATTATTGTTTATCCTTGCCAACATTTCTTTATTGACATATTTCTGCGAGTTTGCAACGGCAGCAATTTGATTTATATTGACACCGATATGTCTTATCTGAAAAATCAGTTGAGGCAGTTTAGAGGTATCAACGATTTTCTTGTTTTCGGATAATGTTATGAGGTAATTTGCTACGCTTTTATTTGAAAGCCGTGCATTTTCTTCAATCTCTTTCTTTTCTGTTGGCGATACTCTGATAAAAATTCTTTCAGTCTTATCTTCTTTCATTAACACAACCTCCACTCACTTACTTACAGAAACAGATTACTTTTCCCGAAAAGTAACAAAAGGGGGAATGGACCTCCGCAGGAGGTCGCAAGCTTAGATTTTGTCCGAACAATGTCCGTACAAAATCGCTTGGTGGTGAAATCCCCACACCCCTTTCCGATTTTCGCAAAATTGCAAAAATCGGAAAAAATAAAATCGCTCCGCTCACCAAAATTACGAATTTTTGAATTTCTGCAAAATTCCAAAATCCGTAAAAATGAAAAATCCGACAGAAACAAAAAATCAGAAATTACTGATTCTCGTTGACTGTCGGTTTGTACGAATATGATGTATTTTGATAACCTGCCGTTATATCGCTATTGTTATTTACGATTGTTTCGGCGTTGGGCATATTTGCTGAAGCTGCTGTTTTTGTTAAATCCGACTGCTCTGCATCCGGCGATATTTCGGATTTTTCAATTTCCATTTCAAGCATAAGATCTTCAACTTTTGAAAGAACAGCTTTTCTGTCCTCGTCTGAAGTGATCCCGTTTTCGCTCATCAGCTTTATCAAATTTTCGCTGAATTCATTATCCCTTGCTTTGTCTGTTTCGTACTGTTTAATATCCGCACGAAGTTTTGCAATACGAGCTTTTTTCTTCTCGATATCGGCAAGCAGCTTTTCAATTTCTTTGTTTGATTTTTTTATCTTATCATCGTAAATACTCATTTGTATTTTCCCCCTTACTCGATATTTTCCATTTCTTCATTTTTTAAAGTAGCTTCTATATCTTTTTCCTGTGCTTCTGTGGATTTTGCCCCGCAAAAGTTCACACCCTCAGCAATTATATAAACATTTTTACGATTGTTTCCGTCTTTGTCTGTATATGTATTGGTTTGAAGCCTGCCATCAATAATGATCGATTGACCTTTTTCAAAATACTTGCATATAAATTCCGCCGAAGTACCCCACGCTTCAATTTTGAAGAAGTTAACGATTCGCTCACCGCCTGATTTGTAGTTATCCTCGACTGCAATATTAAAATCTGTTACAGCTTTTCCGGATTGAGTATGACGAAGTTCCGGCATTGCCGTAAGCCTGCCCTGTAAAGCTACTTTGTTTAACATTCGATCAAATCCTTTCATTCTTATCTTTTCAGTTTATGTACACCTGCTTGTGCAGGGCGATTTGCAGCTTCAAGTATTTTTGAAGCCTTTTTCAAATCCTTTGAATCAACTATAACCTTTAACCCGACACCTGCCTCGCTTAAAGCTCTAAACTGTTCCGGTGTTAGAGTTAATTCCGATTTTTCGGATAATAATTCTCTTGTGCCCGGTTCTTTCTTTGGCAATAAAATATCCTCCCGGTTTTCTTCGGGAGGATTGGATGTTTTTAATTTTTTTTGAACCGGTATAATTACTCCTTTACCTACATTTCTTCTGTATGTTTCATTTAAATCAAATGTTTGATCTTCTATTATCGCAGTCGAATCAAACTTATCAGCACAATTATAAAGCCACGGCAACGCTTTGTACATATTCATTGCTGCAATTATCATTTGTGTTTCATTCATTTTTCCAACTGAGAGATACCCTGAATATTGACGATGGTCAAAACCATGTTCTGACATATATTTTGCTATATCAGACCATGATTTATTTATATCTGATTTAGGATAATACTTAGTTAATGATTGAATAGATAAATCAAATGAAAAATATCTGTAAAAATCTATTTCACTTAAATTCATTAGCAATCTGCCTCTCTTTTATTTTGGCATATTTAACAACATCCTCAACTCCACCATCATGATATGAATACCATGTTTTTACATATTTCATAAACCATGCTCTATCAAACAAATAAAAATACATTACTATGAAGTCACTTGAATTATTTCCCTCATAAATACCTTTACCGGTTTTAATAATGCTTCCTTCTTGCATAGATTTATCCAAAGCATCATAAAGTGCTTCGGATGTATATTCGTCAAACTGATTGATTCTTTCCTCATCAAAGCTGATTTCAAATTTTCTTTTGCTCATACTTGTCAATCTCCTTACTTGTAATTTTATTCTATGAGGTGCTTATAAAAACATTCTCCACTTCATTTCATCGTTTAGGTTTTATATTATTTTTTTGGTGCAGTTTATTAATAACGTCATCTATCTTTGTTTTCAATGACTTATCAAAAAAAATCAACACTTTAGTATCGACTTTCTTTGCATTGAATGGAATTTTGTTATTTAAAAGTTCTGTAGCTTCTTCAATTGTTACTGTACGCTTAAAAAGATTACTTGCTGTATTTTTTGTTTGAAGAGGAAGATTGTATCTTTTGTATTGTCCGGCTGTTCCATCATAGTCAAAAAAACTATTTAACGAATTATTTTTTGCTGTGTTTCCAAACATTATATCTCGTACACACTTTTTTAAATACGGATGTTGTTTTGTTAAACTCACAATCAAATGGAATAGCTGAAATTTATACATAGGTTTTTTACTTACATAAACACTACCTTCTTTATGTTGAAAATCACGTTTTTTAAAAAACATCTCTATGTCATTATAAGGTTTTCTGTAATTTTCACCAAATATTTGTTTTGCAACATTTGTATCTATATCAAATGTTATTTGTTTTCGTGTTATACCCATATTTTTTATAGCCATTCCCTTGCAATTTTCAAACAATCTTCAATTTCACCATCATCATCCATATTCAATGATCTTAAGCAATCAAGATAATGAGGGCGATCACACAAAAGCGTATGTGCTATCATCATAATTTGACATAAAGCATCTTCTCCGTCCTTTTCAAAAACACCATGGGATGTTTCTGAAATTTTATTTTTTTTTGCATACGTCCTTACTTCTGCCAATAGTTCATCCTCTGTAAGTCCTGCCTTGGCAATCTCTGCTTTATCAAATTCAAATGTTAATTTAACCATAATATCGCTATCTCCTTACTTGTAATTTTATTCTATGAGGTGCTTATAAAAACATTCTCCACTTCATTTCATCGTTTAGGTTTTATATTATTTTTTTGGTGCAGTTTATTAATAACGTCATCTATCTTTGTTTTCAATGACTTATCAAAAAAAATCAACACTTTAGTATCGACTTTCTTTGCATTGAATGGAATTTTGTTATTTAACAGTTCTGCAGCTTCTTCAATTGTTACTGTACGCTTAAGAAGATTGCTTGCTGTATTTTTTGGTTGGAGAGGAAGATTGTATCTTTTATATTTTCCTGCTGTTCCATCGTAAGAAAAAAGGAAATTTAAAGAGTTTAATTCTAAGAAGCTTCCCACCCTAATATCTCTAATGCTTTTATCTAAATGCGGGTAAAGTGTTTTAAGATCTTTAATTATGTACAATAAATCAATATCTGTCATTTTATTATTGCTTATATAGCCGCTTCCTTCAATATGAGTAAACCCATTTGATATAAAAAAACTTTCAATTTGATCATACATAACACGATACTTTTTACCTAATATTTGTTCGGCAACTTTGGTATCGATATCAAACATAATCTGTTTAAATGATAATTCTTCCATTTTACCTCACATTAGATTTCATTGTTTTGTTCAACCATTTTTTTGTAGCAGCAAGTGCGTCCTCATTACGACCATTAACATTAAGTGTAAGTTTGTGTATGTACATGATTTGCTTCGGGTTTTCAGCTACAATATCAATTACGATCTTTCCAACAAGAGCTAACGCATCTTCTCCGTCTTTTTCAAAAACACCATGATATGTTTCTGCAATTTTATTTTCTTTTGCATACTCCCGTACCTCTGCCAGTAGTTCATCCTCTGTAAGTCCTGCCTTGGCAATCTCTGCTTTATCAAATTCAAATGTTAATTTAACCATAATATCGCTATCTCCTTACTTGTAATTTTATTCTATGAGGTGCTTATAAAAACATTCTCCACTTCATTTCATCGTTTAGGTTTTATATTATTTTTTTGGTGCAGTTTATTAATAACGTCATCTATCTTTGTTTTCAATGACTTATCAAAAAAAATCAACACTTTAGTATCGACTTTCTTTGCATTGAATGGAATTTTGTTATTTAACAGTTCTGCAGCTTCTTCAATTGTTACTGTACGCTTAAGAAGATTGCTTGCTGTATTTTTTGGTTGGAGAGGAAGATTGTATCTTTTATATTTTCCTGCTGTTCCATCATAAGAAAACATAGTATTTAATGATGTCTTTTTCGGCGAATTGGTAAAAGAAATATCCCTAACGCATTTTTCAATATAAGGATGTTTCTGTAGTAAGTTTGATACATGAATGTAGATAGAAGATATTGTCATAGGTTTTTTACTGACATAAACACTACCTTGAGGGTGATCAAAATTATTTTTTAATGAGCGTTCAATATCATCATACACCTTAGTATAATTAGTACCAAGTATTTGCTTAGCAACATTTGTATCAATGTCAAATGTTATTTGTTTTTTCGTACTGCTCATATCAGTCCCTCTTCAATCAGCCAATCCCTTACACTTTCTTTGCAATCTTCTTTATCCCCATTATCATCCAACACTAATGATTTTACATATTTCATATAAGCAAGGTTTTTGCGCAATGTTTCAACACCTATCATAACCAACATGGCAACTGCATCTTCTCCGTCCTTTTCAAAAACACCATGGGATGTTTCTGAAATTTTATTTTTTTTTGCATACGTCCTTACTTCTGCCAATAGTTCATCCTCTGTAAGTCCTGCCTTGGCAATCTCTGCTTTATCAAATTCAAATGTTAATTTAACCATAATATCGTTATCTCCTTACTCGTAATTTTATTCTATACTTTCAATCTCGGGTTCGGGGAAATCCGTAAAATCATCATTGTCCTGTCCATCTGATTTTATCTCTCCGTCGTTGCTCGAGTCCGTTTCATCAGGCTGAATATCTCCGCCACTTGTCTGCATATTCTTCAGCAGCACCGGCAGCATATCCATAGCCGCCTGTTCTCTCTTACGTTTCTTTTTCTTCTCACGTTCCCTTTTCAGCTCGGCTTTTATGCTTTCACGCAGTTCCTGCTTAGCAAGCTCAAGTTTAGCCTCATACTTTTTTTTGATTTCTGCTTCCTTTTCTTTCAGGTACTCATCAGCTTGCAGCTTTTCGATTTTTCGCTCCGTTAGAAAATCAAAGGTTGATGGCTTGACTATTTTAAATGCTTCATCAACCTTTTTTATTTTCTCATTTACGAGAATATTGTAATTCTGTTCACTTGAAGCAACAGATGCCTGTTCAAGCATTTTTCGATAGCCCGCAAGAAGCTCCAAAAGGCTTTTACGAAATGCTTTATCGTAATAAGTCATATAATATTTTCACTCCTCTCAAGGCGGTCGTATTCCTTTATGACCTCTTGTTCAATATATGAACGTGCTTTCGGAGTAAGAGGTATTACATCAGAGGACTCGTTGCCGGTGTGTCTGCGTATTGTTTTTGAAAACTCAACAAACCTCTTCTTTCCGTTGTCAATAAGTCTGATATTGCCGATTAGAAGGCAGTAGTCAATTACAATCGACACATCGGCTATCTGCCTTTTATTGCCCTCGGTTTTTGTTATCGCTATGGATGTTATTTTCATTGTTCTTCCTCCATTATATATTCTTTTTCTTTCAAAATAAAGAGGTCTTTTTTTATTGTACAAGTTTTTCCTAAGTTATGTCGTAAATTCCGAACATAATTCCAACATATAAATCATTTTTGTTGTCATCTTCTTGAATCATCCTTTATTTTGTTATAACAAAAAAGCGTTGCACGACAGTCAGCAAGACTGTCATGTGCTGTATCCGATTCCCAGTCATAGTTATAATAATTAGCACAGGTAGTTAATTTCTGCCATTTAAAATCATCAAACACTTCGCTCCATTCGCCATAGATTTCGGCAAATTCACGCATTACATCATAAAATTCTTCTGCTGCCCACACTGCACCTGCGGCGGCAAGAAACTCCAAATCAAAAATCAAGTTATAACCTATGATTTTTTTTGCGTGCGACAATATTACGTTAATTTTATGTATTTCATCGCGAATTTTTGGCGAGTATTTAACCATATTCGGCGTAATATGATTAATTTTTTCTGCATCCTCCCAAGATGCAACCTTTTCCGGCAAGAAATAAGAATTATATACGGTATTTCCTTTTTTATCCAGTATGGATAATTGAAGAATTTCATCAACGGCCGGATTTAAGCCTGTTGTTTCTGTGTCAATAATAATTGCGGAGAAATCAAAACTCTCAACTTCGAGATACTTTCTAACAAATTGACTATTTCTGTTAGGGTATATACGACTTTCATTCAAAATGAGAAAATTATCAGTTAGTGTATCAACAGTCTTTTCTATTTCAGAAGGTAACCCCTCAATTCTTAATTTTACCATTCTTAATATTCCTTTCTACCAATTCTACCAATGTAAATATATTTCTTCAGCTTCATTCTTGTTGCAATATTCCATTACCAAACTCAGCTCTTCAATAAGTCTTTATGCTTTTCCATTTATATCTCTTCCTCAATTATCTTTGGAAATTTAGATTTCCATAATTCATATTCACGAATAGACTTCTCCGAAGTACTGTTGGCGGTGTTTCGGAGATTCTTTTTTTTATTTACCCAGACATTGAGATAACTGATAAGCTGTTCTCTATTATCTTGATTTACAGGAAAAGACAGATAAAACTTGCCATCTGTTCTCTCTATATCCATATCCAATATTTCGCTAAAATAAAATAAAACTTGCATAACATCCTCATCGCTTTGAATAGCAATATTCGACAGTGCAGAAGGATCTACGTCAAGAGCTTGTACAAGTTTATTCCGGATATCAGACTTCGGAGCCATAGTATCTTTTTCATATTGGCGAATTCTTGTGTCTGCAGTAACAGCAGAAAAACCTACTTTTATTCCTAACTCTTTTTGTGTCATATCGTGAAGCAGTCGATATTTTCTTATTTTTTCTCCAAGAGTCATTTCTATCCCTCCTCAAATTTTTACATTATTACATGAGTTTCCTGCCGAAAGAATATTCGTCCGACTCGAACATATCTCCGCAATAAAGGCACTTCTTATCATCTTTTGAATTGTATAATTTCAAAACCATAAATTTCTCCTTTCACCAGTACAAATAGGTATTTTCAGCCTCGGTCTTATCATGTTCTTTCATTGCACACGATAATCCATCAATTAAATCCTTAATCTGCTCTCTGCTAAAATCCGCATTCTGAGCTGCTAATATAAGGTATCCCTTAATTGTGTTTTCCCATTCTGTACTTTCCGAAAATGTTTTTTCTTCCTCTTCCTCTTCCGGCAGTACCGTAAGTCCCTGTTCCTCTGTATCTTTCTGTGTTGATGTTTGACTATGTTCGTTTTT
>CANQBK010000096.1 GCA_947589485.1 uncultured Clostridia bacterium
GGCACTGCGCTATTGTAGTTGTTCCGTATTGCCGACTTTTGCAAATAGCCTCTTTGTTTCAAAATTAAGTCCTCTATGACACTTTTCTTTAAGCATCGGATCCTTGCCGAGAATATTCAATGCGGCTTCACGAGTATCCTCCAATAACGTAACGGGAACATCTTCCGCAATTTTTATTTCCGGTAAACCGTGCTGACGTGAACCAAAAAAATCTCCCGGTCCTCTTAACCGTAAATCTTCATCCGCAATTTTGAATCCGTCATTTGTATGACACATAACATTGAGCCGCTCTGTACCTGCCTTTGAATTAATATCCGAAACAAGTATACAGTATGACTTTATATTTCCGCGCCCTACGCGCCCCCTAAGCTGATGGAGCTGTGATAGCCCAAAACGCTCGGCATTCTCAATAAGCATAACCGTTGCGTTGGGTACGTTTATACCTACCTCAATAACCGTTGTGGAAACAAGAATATCCGTTTTTCCGCTTTCAAAGTCATTCATAACGCTTTCTTTTTCTGAAGATTTCATCTTTCCGTGAAGCAGGGAAATTCTGTATTCTCCCAACACGGTTTCCTTTAAATTTTCCACATACTCCTCGGCTGATATAAGATTCATATCTTCATTTTGCTCCACAAGAGGACAAACTATATAACATTGACTGCCGCTTTCAATTTGTTTCCTTAAAAAATTATACGCTCTTTCACGCTTTGAACCGTCAATAAGAAACGTATCTATCCTGCGCCGTCCCGGCGGCATTTCATCAAGCACGGATAAATCCAAATCGCCGTAAATCATAAGCGCAAGCGTTCTTGGAATGGGCGTGGCAGACATAACCAAAATATGGGGACTGTCACCCTTTGATATGAGAGCCGCCCTTTGCGAAACACCGAAACGGTGCTGTTCATCGGTTATTACAAGATTAAGACGGTCAAATTCCACATTTTCCGATATTAACGCGTGAGTGCCTATAATAATATCCGTTTCTCCCTCACTCAGCTTTCGGTAAATTTCACGCTTTTTTGCGGCAGATACAGAACCGGTAAGAATACCGACCGTTATACCGCTGTCCTCAAATAAATCGGAAAAAGACTTGTAATGCTGTTGTGCAAGAACCTCTGTCGGAACCATAAACGCACACTGTCCGCCGTTCTTGACCACCGTATAACATACAGCCGCCGCAACCGCTGTTTTTCCCGAACCCACATCTCCCTGTATAAGGCGATTCATAGGGTACGGGCAGTTGATCATATCATTTATACAGTCTTTTACGGCTCTTTTTTGGGCGTTTGTCGGAGTAAAAGGGAGCATCGAATAAAACTCTTCGCTATAATCATTTTCCAAACGTCTTGATAATACGTCTCTTCTGCCTCCTTTAAGACGCGCCATACCAAGCTGAAGTATTAATAGTTCTTCAAACGCAAAACGCTTTTTTGCCCTTTCAATATCATCGGCACTTTGCGGAAAATGTATGTTTCTTATCGCAAAATCAAGCGAGCATAAATTATATTTTTCCAAAATATCCGACGGAATGGGGTCGTTGGTTTTATTCGGGAGCATATCAATTGCCTGAAGTACGGCTTTTTCTATCTGTCTGCTTGTAAGTCCGGCAGTTTGTGCATAAACAGGGTGTATTTTCTCACCCTCTCCGACGTTCAATACAGTGGGCGATGTCATTTCATAAAGTGAAAAATCCCGTCTTACAGTCCCGTAAAACAAATATTCTCCGCCGTCCTTGATTTTATCATACAGATACCTTTGATTAAAAAACGTAACCGTCATACGGTCATACCCGTCAATTACATCAACTTTAAAGACAATCATATTTTTTCTTATAACCGCCGGTGAATGTGCGCCCTCTACCGTTGCTTTTATACAGCACACTTCATTTCGCGGCGCATCAGCAATTCTAAGAGGACGGCTCCAGTCCTCATACATTCTCGGATACATTCTTAAAAGAGAACCTACCGTGTCAACTCCGAGCTTTTTAAAAAGTTTCGCTTTTCCGGGACCTATACCGTTTAAGTATTCTATCGGTATTTTAAACAATGACGGCAATTTTCCAACCTCCCCTCATAATTAAAATATTTTTACGAAACCCGATAAGCCTGCGACAGTTATCAGTCGGCTTATCGGGTTCTAATTGTTTTTATATATTTTTTATTCTGTTCGGAAAATAAGCGTTTCCGAGCAAAACGGTTATTCAACGGAAAGTATAAAGTAATACAAAGGCTGACCGCCGTCTATGAGGGATACCTCAATGTTCGTGCCGATTTTTGCCTTAATTGCGTCAAGAGCAAGGTTTGCCTGCGCCTCGGTTATACCGTTTCCGTAAATAACGGTAACATACGATGTATCGCGCGCAATCATATCCTTTGCAAGTTTAATGACAGCATGAACAGGGTCCTTATCCTTATGTGCCAACTTGCCGTTATTAAAGGCAATTATATCTCCCTCTTTTATTTTCGTTGCGCCAAACTCGGAATTTCTTGCGGCATAGGTAACTTGTCCGGTAGAAACGGATTTTGCGGCAGTAGTCATATAGTCGCGGTTAAGCTCGGGAGTGGAATCGGCAGAGTAAGAAAGCATAGCGACAAGCCCCTGCGGAACAGTCCTTGTCGGAATAACAATAACCGTTCTGTCCGTAACAAGCGGAACTACCTGTTCTGCGGCAAGGAGAATATTTTTATTGTTAGGCAATACAAATACGTTTTTTGCGGGGGTAGCCATAACGGCTTCAAGAATATCCTCGGTACTTGGATTCATACTTTGACCGCCGTTTACAACGTGCTGACAGCCCAAATCCTTAAAGACGGTTTCAAGACCCTCGCCCGTTGCCACGGCAACAAATCCAATATCATCTACGGGAGCCACAGGCATAAGCTCCTCGCGTTTTTTTTCTTCCGCTTCACTTTCCGCCTTTGCCTTTTCATATTCCTCGGCGGCTTTGCGGTGCTGTTCTTTCATATTTTCGACCTTGACCGTAAGAAGCTGACCGTAAACAAGAGCTTCCTCTATGGCTTTTCCGGGATTTTCCGTATGGATATGAACTTTTATTATTTTTTCGTCCTCGGCAACCAGAACACAATCACCTATTGTTTCAAGATATGATTTCAGCTCAAGCGGGCTTTTTGCCGCCTCCGTGCTTTTGCCTATAATAAGCTCCGTGCAATATGTGAAAGTTATTTCCGAGTCGAATTGTGCGGCGGCATTTTTGAAAAATTCTTCGGCTTCGTTTACTTCAATACGAGAATCTTGTGTGTCGGGAGTATCGTCATTTATCAAAATTCCGTCACGAAGCAGGGAAAGCATACCGTCAAATATAATACAAAGTCCCTTTCCGCCCGCGTCAACAACGCCCGCCTTTTTCAGCACGGGAAGCATTTCGGGAGTTTTTACGAGTGTTTCCTGCGCCGAAGAACAAACCGTGTTCATAACTATTATCGGGTCGTTCTCGGTTTCCGAGGCAATCCTGCCCGTTTCACACGCTGTTCTTGCGACCGTAAGTATAGTACCCTCGGTCGGATTCATAACAGCATTGTACGCTTTGTCAACACCAATTTGCAAAGCGTTTATAAGCATCTTGCCGTCAATCTCGTCAATGCCCTCTAAACCCTCGGCTATACCTCCAAATAAAAGCGAAAGTATAACGCCGGAATTTCCCCTTGCACCTCTCAGCATAGCGGCGGAAGCGGCGGAAGCTATTTCCGAAATACTTTGCGTATTCAAATTTTCAACAGCTTTTGCGGCGGCCTGCATTGTCATAGACATATTAGTACCCGTGTCACCGTCAGGAACCGGAAAAATATTAAGCGAATTAATTTCTTCCCTATGCTTTAAAATATTGTTTGCTCCCGAAACAATTGCGTTTTTATAGCTTGGTCCGTTAATCATTATAAACACTTCCTTAATTATTTAAATTTTTGGACGATAAAATTAAAATATTATAAGCATGCCAAATATAAGTCAATCTTTGCAAAAACCGTATTAATGCGGTTTATCTGACGGCAAAGCATAATACGCATCAAAAACGTACCGAACGACAAATACGGGTTCCGTTTTTTCGTACTGCGGCAATAAAAGGCCGCTTATGTTTAAGTTATAATTTTACCTGACTTCAACAATAAGTTTAATTGCCGTCCGTTCCACACCGTCAATTTCAATGCTTGTAAAAGCAGGAACACAAACAAGGTCAATACCCATCGGAGCAAGATAACCTCTTGCCACTGCGACCGATTTAAGCGCCTGATTTGCGGCACCCGCACCGACAGCCTGAACCTCAACACATCCGTAGTCCCTTACCACGCCCGCAATTGCTCCTGCAACTGAATTTGGTGAAGACTTTGACGAAACCTTTAAAATCTCCATAAATATTCCCCCACATCTCAAATTTATTTTTTGTTTTTAACATAAAAATATTAATAATATAATGTAACATTATATATGCAAAATCAATATTTTGCAAGTAATATGTGTAAAAAAAATATTAATTTTTTGTCATTGTTTTGTATATTATGTTATTTCCATTCTTTTTATATCAACGGTTTTTCCCGTCAGGCTGTCCACGGTAAATTTTATGCAGTCCATTTTACATTTACCGTCTGCAAGTTCAAACCTTACAGGCAATTTTTCCTTAAATTTTTTTATTGCCAGTTCGGGTCTTACTCCCAAAACGGATTCACAAGGTCCCGTCATACCGACGTCCGTAATGTAACCCGTCCCGTTTTTAAATATCCTTTCGTCGGCAGTCTGTACATGAGTATGTGTTCCGAACATTGCCGAAACCCTGCCGTCAAGATAATAAGCCATAGCGAGCTTTTCCGCTGTTGCCTCCGCATGGAAATCAAGAACAACGATTTTTGCGTCAACGCGCTTTAAAATATCATCGGCCACCCTGTAAGGGTCATCAAGATTATCCATATACATACAGCCCATAAGATTAATTACAGCCGCCTTTGTAAAGCCGAAATCGTACAAAGCAAATCCGTGTCCCGGAGTAGTGCCGTTCGGATAATTTGCAGGACGCAGCAGGTACTCTGAGCTGTCAAAAAACGAATAACATTCTTTTCTTCTGAATGTATGGTTGCCTGCCGTTATTATGTTGACGCCGCTGTCAAACAAAAAGTTTGCGGACGACGGCGTAATACCGTTACCGTCGGCGGAATTTTCACCGTTTGCGATTACAAGGTCAATTTCCTCTCTTTTCTTCAAATCGGGCAGCTTTTGCCTAAGAAAACGGCAGCCTATCGAACCCACAACATCACCGATAGCCAATATGTTCATATTATCACACCAATCGGATTCACAGTCACAAATGATTGTGAAAAACTTATTCACGAATAACAGCGTAAAAGATTGCTTAATAAATTCAACGATTCATTAAGCAATACCGAAACAAATATATTTGTAAAAATATATTACCCCGTTATCCGTTACGGCGGTTAAAATCCGCTCCATATTATTTTAAAAGCATTTTAGCCCCGTGTCAATCTTATTTTCGTCAAAATAACGAATTTTTTTTAAAGGAATTTTCAGTTGATTACAAAGCTGAGCGCCGAAACGCTGTCGGTTATCACTTCTCCCCTATATATACCGCCGCTTAAATCGCCGTCGTTAAGCGTTAACTTATACACCCATTCGCCGTCCTTAAAGCCGCCAACGATTCAGTCGGGCAAACTTCACCATTCGGGAATTTACACCCGCCCGGTACCCTGCCCATCGTTCAAAATATCCGTTTTCGGCGACCGACTACAGCCTGCCGTTTTTGGCACTCGGTATATTAATATTTTGTATAAACAGGCTTTTCTTTACCGGCGCGGTTGAATGTCCGCAGGATCTTTACTCTCTTATTTATGAAATTCTGCCGTACTTCGTTGCCCCGCTTATTTTGATATATATAATCCTAAACCGCAAAAAACGATTTTTAAAATATATTTTTATAATATCCGGAATTTTCGCAGTCCTCATAATACTTGCCAACGTCCTGTTCTTTATGTCGAACAACGCGCCGAACATAATAATGGAGTTTAAAATGTTCTCCTCAATGCTGTTGAGCCAAAAATTTGAGGCAGTAATATTCTTGGCGTCGAACTATTTAATAATTATTTGCGTGGCTTCCGCACTTATATACCATATTAGAAATTTTATAAACACAAATGCCGAAAAAGCCGTGCTTGAAAACCAGAACCGCGCCATATCCCAAGGATACGACAACCTTATTAACAGCGTTAAAAAAACCAATGAGGTGCGGCACGAGTGGAAACACGACCTGTTGACCCTTTCGCTTCTTTACGACCAAGGAAAGTCCGAGGAAATCGGCAATTACCTACATAAGAAAATCGAATTTTTAAATTTAAATAACAAAATAAGATTTACCGAAAATTTTGTGCTTGACACAATACTTAATTCTGCCGCCGCAAAGGCGAAAAACGAAAATGTTAAATTAACAACATATCTGAACAATATCCCTCCAAAGCTCAATATAAAAGAAAAAGACCTTTGTCAGCTTCTTATGAATATGTTTGATAATGCCTTTAACGCCTGTGCCGATGTCGGCGGCGAAAAGTATATTAACTTTAATGCCGAAACAAAAAACAACTTCCTTACAATAAGCTGTTCAAACAGTCGGGCTGATGTTAAAAGCAAAAAAAATACAGATGATTTATCACACGGTTACGGAATTATAAATATGCGAAAAATATGCCAACGCTACGGTTCAGACCTTTTAATAACCGAAACACCCACGGAATTTACCGTAAAATCCGCATTGATGATTACAGAAACGCAGGACGGTCAAGACCAATAAAGTCAGATTTTTAGCAAAAGGGGAAACTGATATGTCGGAATACACAATAGGAATATGCGATGATGATAAAGAATTTGCTCACCACCTTTCCGAGCTTTGCGAGAATGTGCTGAACAATATGAATATTCAATACACATTAAAACAATTTTACTGTGAAGATGACATTTTGCGGGATATATCCAAGGGCGGAAATTCGGATTTGCTGTTGCTTGATATAAGACTCGGCAAAAAAAACGGAATTGAATTTGCCCGTAAACTCAAGGAACGGGGCAACCGCACCTCTATTGTATTGATGACAGTAGACAACTCTTTCCTGCTTGAAGGATACTCCGTACAACCCATTTATTTCCTTATGAAACCGATTGACATAAAGGAACTTGAAAAAGCCATAAAAACAGACCTGAAAAGGAAAGTAAAGGATAAAAATATTTTTATAAAATGTGAGTGTATGCAGATTCCCATATCAATCGACAGCATACTTTATATTGAAGTAATAGACCACACCGTAACGGTACATACAAGAACCAAAGATTATGCCACAAGAATGACCCTGACTCAATTGCTCGATATTCTGCCGCCGTCATATTTTGTAAGGTGCCATAACTCTTTTGCGGTAAATTTGGCACGGGTTTCACAATTCTCCAGAAATCACGGCATAATCCTTGACAATAGGGTAAGTTTGCCAATCGGAAGAAAATATTTTGAATGTTTCAAAGAAAACTTTATTAACTTTATCAATACTTATTGAAAATTCGGACATAATCAAAACCACCCGTTGAACGGGTGGTTTGAGAAAGCCCTATAAGGGCTTATTACGGACGCTGCCCCTTAAGTGGG
>CANQBK010000097.1 GCA_947589485.1 uncultured Clostridia bacterium
GCTCGATGTCCTGCCTTTGATTAGCTTTACCGCCTTGTGAACTCCAAACTGCGGGTCTGCTTCCATCAGCAAATGCAAATGATATTTGCAGGAATAGACTACATTCCGATTGTTCTTGTATTCCATGTGTATATTATACCATACACCCCTATCTATTGCGAGAGATTTCCGAAAAATTATTGCGCCTTATATCCCCATACCTAAAGGTAGGGGCTTTACGGCGCGTTTGGTAAGGTCAACATTTTCACCCTTTGTAAAAACGGCAGTATAAAGCTCGTATGCGCTTTCCCCGTTACGGTAAAGATATTCGACCGTCACGGAAATAAATACAACTGCTGTTTTTGTTTTTCTGCTCATACAAACATCCCTCATAATCTCTCACAATAAAATTAATACAAGTTCAAAAAATTATACAAAATATATTACAACAGCGAATGATTTTTTCGTCAACGTCAAATGTAAAAAAAGCGGCATAAAAATAAAAATATCCTACATACAAATTGAGGTAATTTTTTATATACAATAAAAATCGTCCGTTCCCCTCACCAAAGGGAAAACGGACGATTTTCGGATATATTTTTTGTACCGTCATATTTTTGTTGTTGACGTTGTAACAACGCTTTTTTGAGCGTAAATATTGCAGTTTGTACCCGTCTTTAAAATAAGGGTCGCATTTTTGGCGCCGACAATAACGGGCTTGTTAAGTGCCAAACCTACAATTGCGGCGTGTGATTCAATTCCGTCAACCTCGGTTATTATTCCTGCGGCTTTCTTCATAATCGGAAGCAAAGAATTGTTCGTTTCGTGTATAACAAGGATCTCTCCCTCTTTAAAGTTTTCAAGAGCTTCCTTGTCACTGCGGCATACCATAAGATGACCGTGAGCCGAAAGGTTGTTTACGATAGTTTTGCCGCTTACCAAAATATTTCCAACAAGATGTACTTTCATAAGGTTTGTCGTTCCGGAAATTCCGAGCGGAACGCCTGCCGTAATCACGACAAGATCGCCGTTATTGAGCAGTTTGTGTTTCTGGGCAACGCTTATAACGTGATCTATCAAATCGTCTGTGTTGTGCTTTTCCTCTACCATAATAGGAATAACACCCCACGACATATTTGTCTGGCGCCATACCTTTTCGCTTGGTGTTCCGCTTATTATGGGACAGTTCGGACGGTACTTTGAAAGCATTCTTGACGTCATACCCGATTTTGAAACGGTTATAATTGCCGAGGCTCCAAGGTCGTGAGCCGTTGTACAGGTTGCGTGTGAAATTGCCGACGTTACGTCCGGACGCTCGTGAATATCGAGCTTGTTGAAACGATCAATATAATTTATATGGTTCTCCGTAATTTCGGCAATATTCGCCATAGTCTTTAACGCATTGACCGGAAACGCTCCCGCCGCCGTTTCACCCGAAAGCATAATAACGCTCGTGCCGTCATATATGGCGTTTGCAACGTCGGTTGTTTCAGCCCTTGTCGGACGCGGATTTTTTATCATAGAGTCGAGCATTTGGGTTGCGGTAATGACCGGTTTATCGGAATTGCGTGTTTTCTTTATAATCATTTTTTGGATAATCGGCACCTCAGCAATGGGAATTTCAACTCCGAGATCTCCCCTTGCGACCATTATTCCGTCGGATACCCTCAAAATTTCGTCGATATTTTCAACGCCGTCCTTGTTTTCGATTTTTGCAATAATACGAATATCGTTTCCGCCGTATTTTTCCAGTTCGGCACGCATTTCGCTAATATCGTTTGCGTTTCTGGTAAATGAAGCGGCAATGAAGTCCACGTCCTGCTCAACCGCAAATTTTAAATCGAGCTTATCCTGTTCGCTCAGGAACGGAAGAGAAAGAAACACATCGGGAACATTGATCCCTTTGTGCGACGAAACGGGACCGCCGTTTACTACCGTACAGAAAATTTCGGTTTCGGTTTTACTCTTGACTTTAAGCTCTATAAGACCGTCGTCTATAAGGATCCTTGTTCCCGCGGAAACATCATTCGGCAGACCGTCAAACGTAATGGAGCACCCCGTTTTATCTCCGTTGCGTTCCTCTGTTGTAAGAGTGAAGTCCTGACCGGCGTCAAGCGTGACCTTTTCCGAAAAATTTCCCGTGCGTATTTCGGGACCCTTTGTGTCCAGAAGAACCGCAACAGGCTTATCAAGCTCTCTGCGTATTTTTTTGACCGAATCTATCCTTACTTTGTGAGATTCGTGCGTTTGATGCGACATATTTATTCTTGCGACATCCATACCGTTCAGTATAAGTTCCCTAAGAATTTCTTCGTTGTCGGTTGCGGGACCGAGTGTACATATTATTTTTGTCTTTCGCATTTTAATCACTCCCGTATTTTAATTTTACCCATTTATATCATACAATGAAAACCAATATTTTACAAGAAAATTTTATTGTACAAATTTCATTAAATGTTATTTCCGACAATTGTCTGTCACGGTTTCAAAAATACAAAAAACAGACGACAGCTTAAATTGCCATCGTCTGTCACCCTTTATTTGCGATTTAATCATAAATAATCGACACAAAGCCTTAATAAATTTATTTACAGTCTTTACAATAATTTCCCGAGTAAAGTTTAAAGAGCATCTCTAAAGACCATATAGAGTTTGGAATCAATTCAAGATTTCCATATTGCCATTTAATAATCATCTCGGGTTTTCCCTGCGTCCGATCAAGAGAGTTATCATAAACATAACATTCATCACAAACGTTAAACAAATCAGGAAATAACTTCATAGCACGATAATAACGTTCACGTACTTTTTCACTCGGAACATCGTGACCGCCTTTTTTTACTCTGCTCTCCACTCTAAAAATGTTTATTTCGACATCTTTTGTCAAGATATAGATGACTATAACTTTATAACCCATCTTTTTGGCTCTCTCCATAAGATTATAATTTCGCGGAGTAGATAAGACTGATTCAAATGTGAAACTTTTCTTCATAGAAAGCATATATTCACGTGTAGCCTCAGCTATTTGAGCCGCTTCAAAAGATGTACAACCAAGATAGCTTTCAATTTCATCAGCATTGACATAATCACCGATAATATTCAACTCTGATGTAACTGTACTCTTACCCGAACCGTTAGGTCCTGCTATAAGCATAAGTATAGGAGGTTCCATAAACACTATTTCCTCCTTATAGTAATAGGTTTGTTTGTATTTGGGTCTAAATAGGTGAATTGATGCGATATACCTAAATTATTTGGATCTGCAATCGCTTTTTTTACAGACTCATCTAATGATTCTGCATCGACAATCGGCGAAGATGTCTTTGCAGGGGCAACAACATTAAACGGAAATCCATTGTTTGCAATAAAACGTTTTAGAAAAATATTAATAGCGGTACTGAGAGAAATTCCTATCTCATCAGCAATTTTCTCGGCATTTAATTTTGTCTTATCATCGACGCGTGTTGATATAGTAGCCATAAGTCCTCCTCCCTGCTGTCAAATTCACCCGATAGCCTATTATACAAACTTATATGCCCCTCCCTTTATCCTAATCGGTACAATGGCTATTATATGTAATCTTTGACAAGTATATTATACTCCATAATCCCCTAATTTGTCAATATAAAAATGCAAATGTAACACTAAGTTTATCATTTGTAGAACATTTGCATTTTTAATCATTTTAAAGCAAATCCCCAATTCATTGAGTACACTGTAAAACAGAATAGTAAAAATTTCACTATAAATGATAATAAAAATCCTGCCCGAAAAAACGGTTATAAATTCCTTGACACAATTATTATAATCAAAACAAGTTACATTTTTGTCAATAATAACAAAAAACAATAATTACTGTTGCAATTTATGTAGAAGTATGCTATTATCTTTGTGCAATTTATTTGAAATACAATCTCTTAAACAGGAAAGGAATAATTTTATGTATTGGGTTAACGAATCCGTTTTTTATCACATCTATCCTTTGGGATTTTGCGGCGCTCCAAGAATCAATGACGGAGAAAAAAAATATCGTCTGGATAAAGTGACAGACTTTATTCCGCATCTTAAAGAAATGAATGTTAATGCCGTTTATTTTGGTCCCTTGTTTATGTCAACAACACACGGATATGATACAAACGATTATTATACAATAGACAACCGTCTTGGCGATAATGACAGCTTTGCAAAAATATGCGAGAAACTCCACGAAAACGGAATAAGGGTCGTTCTTGACGGCGTATTTAACCATGTGGGACGCGGTTTCGGACCTTTTAAAGACGTCCTTGAAAAACGTCAGGGCTCCCCGTACTGCTCATGGTTCCAACGCATAGATTTCGGCGGAAACAGCCCGTATAACGACGGCTTTTGGTATGAAGGCTGGGAGGGTAATTATGATTTGGTAAAGCTGAATCTGCGCAACCCCGATGTTAAAAAGCATATATTTGACGCCGTTGCAATGTGGATTGAAAAATTTAAAATTGATGGACTGCGCCTTGATGTTGCGTACTGCATAGACAAGGATTTCCTAAAGGAACTGAAACACTTTGTCAAGAGTATAGATCCGAATTTTTGGCTTATGGGCGAAATAATACACGGCGATTACAACAGCATCGCAAACCCTGAAATACTTGATTCTTGTACAAATTATGAGTGTTATAAGGGCATTTATTCTTCACACAACGACCACAATTATTTTGAAATTGCACATTCGCTTAACCGCCAGTTCGGAAACGGTGGTATTTACCGAAATATATACACATACAACTTTGTGGATAATCACGATGTAAACCGTATCGGAAGTACCGTAAAGGAAACAGAAAATATTAAAAACTGTTTTTCCACGGCATATTTTATGCCCGGCGTCCCGTCCGTTTACTATGGCTCCGAGTGGGGAATAAAAGGTGAGAAAAACAATGTTGACTACGATTATCCGCTCCGCCCGTGCATAGATGTTTCCGATATAGTGGACAATGAGCTTTACAGGCATGTCTGTAAGCTCGGCGCCGTAAGAAGAACTTTTAAGGCTCTTCAATACGGAAGTTTTGAGAATGTGGTTATAAGAAATGACCAGCTCATATTTAAACGTAAGTTTGAAGATGAAACGGTTTATATAGCACTCAACCTTACGGGAAATGATTTTGACATAGGTTTCAATACCGACGGCGGTTCAAAACTGTATGATGTAATGAACGATTACAAGACCTTTGACGTAAATAACGGCTATGCAAATATCAATATTCCTGCACACGGCACAAGAGTTCTTGTTCTTACCGACGGTAACCGTCCGCAGGAGCTTATATCATCGGGCTTGACCGAAACCAAAACCGTATCTCAGCCAACAAGCCCCGAACCGGTTAAGGAAACACCAAAACAGGAAGAACCCAAACTACCCGAAAGAGGTACGCCGGGTATATACCGTCATTTTAAGGGCGGAGAATATGAGTTTATCTGTATTGCCAAACACAGTGAAACAATGGAGGACCTTGTTATATACAGAGAGTTGGAGGGCGAACGGCATATCTGGGCACGTCCCGCCTCGATGTTCTACCAAATGGTGGAAAAAGACAGAAAAATGGTTCCACGCTTTGAGCATATAGGTTAAAAACGATACTTAAACAGCAAAAGCTGCCGCATCGGGCTTTTATTACGCTTGTACGGCGGCTTTTCTTTTTATTGTTTGTGTTAAAACATACAGTGAACATATAACTGTTTTTCGCTGATGAATTATTGCGTAAATGTTATCGATTTGGGCAGGTGATTTTTTTGAATATCGTAAACGATGAAATATGGACATTTTTGGCAAAAACGGACAAACCCCTGATAATTTACGGTATGGGCAACGGAGCCGATAAAATTATTGATGTATTGAAACAAATAGGCAAGGTTCCCTACGGTGTTATGGCGAGTGATGATTTTGTGCGCGGTCAGACCTTTCACGGATACACCGTTCGGAAACTCTCGTATTTTGAAGAAAGAATAAAAGAACCGATTATATTAGTTTCGTTCGGAAGTCAAAGACAAGACGTTATGAACCATATTATGAATATATCAAAAAGGCACACTGTTTTTGCTCCCGATGTTCCCGTATACGGCGACAATATTTTCAATATGGAATTTTTTAATGCACATAAAAAAGAACTGGAAACCGTATACAATTTTCTTGCCGACAATAAATCAAAGCATACTTTTGAAAATGTCATTAATTTTAAGCTGAGCGGAAAAATAGAGTATTTGACTGAGGTATTCTCCGACAAAGCTGACGTATTTGAAAATATAATAACTCTCGGAGAATCCGAAAGCTGCCTTGATGCAGGCGCATATACGGGCGATACCGTAATGGAAATACTTTCTTATACAAAAGGAAAATATAAGCATATAACCGCGCTGGAGCCTGACAAAAAGACATTTGAAAAGTTGAAAAAGAATATCGGCGGTATGCCTGACGTAAGGCTTTTTCAAATGGGAATATGGAATGATGACTGCGATTTATCTTTTAATAATTCTCTTGGGCGAGGTTCGTCAATAAAAAAAGACGGGGAGCAACCGCTTTCCGTCACAAAAATAGACACTCTTTTTAAAAGGCAGGTTTTGAGTTATTTAAAGCTTGATGTTGAGGGTTCCGAGCGTATGGCACTGTTGGGGGGCGTAAATGTAATAAAAAGGGATAAGCCGAAAATAAATATGGCTGTTTATCACAGGAGCGAGGATATATATACGCTCCCTTTGTTAATCAAAAAGATAGAACCGCGATACAATATATATTTACGACAGCACCCTCACATTCCCGCATGGGATTTAAATATTTATTGCGTATAATAAATTCTTTGAGATTCAGCCGCAAAATAATAACCGCTCACAGTAACCTGTATTGATTTACAAGGTTTTGTGAGCGGCGTTTTTTATGTTACTCGTTATCATCTTCAACGTCAACATCGACATATTTACTTTTGCTTTTTGCGCTTTTAACGCCTTTTTTAAGAATGTTAGATATTTTCAGAACCGTTATAATATCCCATATACTGCTGAAGATAAGCGAAAATCCAATAAATATCATAATTATGTTTGCAATTCCGAAAGGTTTTGTAAGTGCCAAAATACCGCATATCAGCATAATAACGGCTCCGATAAGGTGGACCCACCAATAATTTGCGCCTATTTTCAAAAAATCAAACGCATATTGAAACTTAACGACAGCGGTAACAAGAAGTATTATTGCAAGAGATACGCCTATTATTTGTATAAACAGTTCGGGATTTACAAGGAAATATATTCCAAAGCCTATCATTGCGCCTCCCTGTACCAAACCGAAAGAGCCGAAAACGTTTTCTTTTGGAAGTCTAAAATACGAAATGACACGAACTATACCCCATATACACAAGCCTATTCCAACGGCAAGGCAGATAATGCTGTTAAAGCCTATCGGAAAACAAACCATAAGTATTCCCAGAAGTATCAGTGCGGCATTTAGCACCAAAAACTCAAATCTTATACTTTTAAGTTTGTTTTTAATTTCGTCCAAATTATAATTATACGCCATAATACACACTGCTACTCGAAATATGGACAAATATACCCATATTGAGAAAATTCCTGCTTCAACCTGTATGCTTTTGAAAGTGGCAAGTCACTATC
>CANQBK010000098.1 GCA_947589485.1 uncultured Clostridia bacterium
CACTGCTTTTTAACAGGCTGCTGCGGTGCAGGCGGCGGTGTTTGCTGCGGTGCATTTGAGAAATCCTGCGGATTTGACGACCACTGCTTTTTAACAGGCTGCTGCGGTGCAGGCGGCGGTGTTTGCTGCGGTGCATTTGAGAAATCCTGCGGATTTGATGACCACTGCTTTTTAACAGGCTGCTGCGGCGCAGGCGGCGGTGTTTGCTGCGGTGCATTTGAGAAATCCTGCGGATTTGACGACCACTGCTTTTTAACCGGCTGCTGCGGCGCAGGCGGCGGTGTTTGCTGTTTCTTCACCGGTGGGGGTGTCTGTTCGGGCGCCGCAGTCGTTTTTACCGATTGTTGAACCCTATTGTCAGGAATTTCAATCTCAATATGCGGTTGTGACTTTCTCGACGAAACATCAATTTCCGGCAGCGCATTTTCTACTTGTTCAACTTTAATAGGTTTAAGCGGAACCGCTTGAGTGTGTTTGATTTGCTCAACGGATATTTCACGTTCCGGTTGCATCGGAGGCAGCTTATTGTTTATTTTTTCCTGAGCTAATGGTGAAAGAGGCACCGCAGGTGTATTTGCTATTTTAGAAAGCGGTACAGGACGTTCTATTTCGATAGGCGGAAGTTTTCCGTTACCGTTGCTTTCGGGAATTTCCGGAAGGACATCTGTTTCGGTTATTTGCCTGTCTTGATTTCTGTTCTGCTGAGGAGCAGCGTTAACTTTTTGCTGGAACTTTGAAAAGATATTTGACGTTTGATTATTTTGTGCTGCACTTGCCTGAGCTGCCGCTCTTGCTGCCTCTTCGGCGGCTTTTGCCTCGGCGGCCGCTCTTGCTGCCTCTTCGGCGGCTTTTGCCTCGGCTGCTGCTCTTGCTGCATCTTCGGCGGCTTTCGCTTCGGCTTCCGCTCTTGCTGCCTCCTCGGCGGCTTTTGCTTCGGCTTCCGCTCTTGCTGCCTCCTCGGCGGCTTTTGCTTCGGCTTCCGCTTTTGCTTTTTCTTCCTCAAGTGCTTCCTGCTCCATTTGCTCACGGGTCTTGCCGGTTTTCATACTGTATCCGCAGAAAGGGCAATCTTGACCGTTGTTTACAATTTGGTTGAAACAATTTGGACAATTTATTAACAATGCCATAGCAAAATCTCCTCTATATAAATTTTTAATACAAAAATACATTCATATATAGTTAATATTATATTATATTTTACATCAACAGTCAATAATTTTTATAAAAGACGAATATTTTTATAATATCAAATAAAAAACGGTGATATTTGCATTAATTATATCGGCATACTATAAAATATAAATAAAAAAAACACTGTTTTTTTACTCTTTCACTTACAACGTCCAGGAAGTAACCTAACTTCGATACAAGCTCAAATAATGTAAAAATATCACACTGTCAATTACGTTGACATAAGCCAACTTTTCTGTTAGGATAGTCATATTACAAAAATTTCGTAAAAGAATGTGAGGATAATGAAAAAAACAAAGCAATATCATTTTTTTAACAGTTTCTTTATTGTCGGCATCTTACTTTTAATTGTTTTGTTAAATTACGGCTGTCTTTCGCAAAATAAAAACAGTTCCGACATCTCAAATAAGGATACACTTCCGACAATTTCCTCGGACGAAAAAATATCGGCACCCGAAAAAACCGAACCAATAAGTGATAACGGTTCAAAAACAAATTGCACGGAAATATATGCAAACGGAACCGTAACCGTCAATGCACATATAAAAGGAGGCAGTTTACCGTACACTTACAGATTTTCGCACAAAGCCGACAGTGAAAAATGGTCTGATACAACAGAGCAAAGTGATTCGGAGTTCAGCGTAAAGGTTCCGTCATATCCCTGCACATATACAATTAAAATGACGGTTAATGATAAAGCCGGATATACAATGACAAAAATGTTCAATATTATTGTTAAGAAAGACACCAAAAGCACACTTAAAGCAAAAAATATAAATATAAGTGCGGATTATGTTTGTTCCGGCACCAATACATTGTTTGTAAGCTCGGAGTTTGAAGGAGGCGTACCGCCCTACAAATACAAATATTCATATATAAATTCAAATGGAACCGAAACTGAGCTGAAGGACTCTACATATTCAAAAAGTGAGTATTTAAAGTTTTCTACATCTCCCGGTAATTATACGATTCGTGTAACCGCCGAGGACTGCATAGGTACAAGCGCACATATTGACAAAACATTGCACAGTGTGACCTGTTTGCCGCTAAAAAACATATATCAGTATTCCGAGCCTGAACTTCCGACGGGTTGTGAGGTGACCTCTCTTGCAACTTGCCTTAACTATTATAATTTTAACATTACCAAAAACACACTTGCCGACCAATATTTGCCCATCGGATATTTTGAATTTATAAATAACGAAAAATACGGTCCGGATCCGGAAAATGAATTTGCCGGAAATCCCAATATAAAAGAATCATACGGGTGTTACAGCAATTGTATTGCGACTGCCGCAAACAATTATTTCAAAGATATTAACTCACCGTTCAAAGCGTCCGCACTAAACGGTAAAGAACTTGAAGAATTGTATATGTATCTTAACCAAGGCAAACCTGTCATAATATGGACAACAATGTACCTTGCGGAAAGCTACGTTAACGATACATGGAAAACCTACGACGGAAACAATGTGGAATGGCTCGCAAACGAACATTGCGTTGTTTTGGCAGGATACGACAAAGAAAAAAATACAGTTTACATTGCAGACCCTCTAAACGAAAACGAACAGCTTACCGAATGTAATGCGGCTCTGTTCAAAAAAAGATATAATGAAATTAATAAACACGCCGTTATAATCGGCAAGCCTTAAATCATAAAGCTACTTTTCTTAACTTGATATAGTCATCTTTTCCGTCCGCTTTAAATTAAAACATTAATGTAATTTTACATACGCTTTTATAAATCCGAACAGTGCCGAAAACGCCGCACAAATCGGAAATATCGGCACAATTCTTGCTTTCAGTTCAAATAATATTTTTGTTTCTTTCTCATTAAAGCCTGCAAAAATATTTATGTCACGGTTGCATTTTTTTACATTTTTGTCTATTATTGCCACAAGAGGATAAACCGCCGAGCAAGCATAGCCGAATTTCATCGCCGTGTCCGCAGGATCCTCCCCCACAACCACAGCTTGAATATTAAGTTTCGATATTACAAGATGCTTTGTAATGGTCTT
Source organism: uncultured Clostridia bacterium (assembly GCA_947589485.1). GTDB lineage: Bacteria > Bacillota > Clostridia > Oscillospirales > Acutalibacteraceae > UBA1213. The sequence continues at coordinate 3,210 of CANQBK010000098.1, forward strand.
AACAGTCCTTAATGCGATTTCGGAAATTGATTTTAACAAATCAATCAATCCTCCAAGCCCGCGTTTTCCCGTAAAATCCGAAAAAGATACTTTCTTTTCCTTATTTGACGGCTTTTCCTTTTCGGAATCGCTTTCCTTTTGCTTTTTCGGCTTTTCCTCTTTATTCATTTTGGGAATAATTTTTATAAACGGAAAAATATATCCCGCTTTAAGCGTTACATTTTCACCGTCATAAACAACACTCAAAACAGCCGGACAAAAAAGCAAAAACAAAATTACGGCAATTATCACACCAAGTACAATAAAAAGGATATTCATAACGGTTCACCCGATTTCACACTTTCGTCAGGTGAGTCGTTTTTTTCTTTCCCGTCATCGTTTTCCGTGTCGGAATCTTCCTCATCATTTGGAAGAGGCGGCAGTTCGTCTATTGACGTAATGTTAAAGCAGCGAAGAAAGTGTTCCGTAGTCCCGTACAAAAGCGGTCTGCCGGGAAGCTCCAATCTGCCCTTTTCTTCAATAAGCTGTCTTGCGACAAGGCTCGACACTACTCCCGAACAGTCAACTCCCCTTACCTGCTCAACAAACGCCTTAGTCACGGGCTGATTGTATGCAATAACAGCAAGAACCTCTGAAGCCGCCTGTGACAGCGGAGTATTTCGCCTCAAATCCATAACCGTGCGAATAGGCTCGGCAAATTCTTCCACGGAACACATTTGATAGCTGTCGTTCAATTTTACAATTCTTATTCCGCGTTCCGATTCCGCATATTCGCTTATCAGCTCGTCACATATTGCGGCTGCCCGTGATTGTTCAATTCCCAGTGCCTGCGCTATTCTTGAAACGTCAACGGGTGAGCCGCAGGCAAAAATTATCGCCTCAACCGCGCTTTTTAATTTTCTTTCCTCCAATGCTTACCACCACCGTTTATCATTTTTAGTGTCTGATTTTCGCCGTCACCGTCTACACGCACACGTTTGCCCTTTATAAGCTCCAAAACCGCCAAAAATGTTGCGACAAGTTCACTTTTGTCCGCTGCATCGTCAAAAACTGTTTTATACAGTATATTTCTTCCGTTCCATAATTTTTTCATAACGCCTATAATTTTTGAATTTACGGAAACTATTCTGCGCTTTACAATACCCGAAAAGTCCTCTTCCGGCGGCGGTATTTTTTCTTTTCCTCTGCCAACCGCCGCAAGATAGGCTTCAACAAGATATTGCGGAGGGTGGGTCCTCTTATATGTCATATCGGCTTTAATTTTTGCGGGTTCCCTGCAATAGCTGTCAAAGCTGATATTATCGGAAAGCAGCTTTGCGACACGCTTACATTTTCGATATTCTATAAGCTGTCCGGAAAGCTCCTTTTTCATTTCCTCGGCTTCCTCATATTTCGGCAAAAGCATTGCGGATTTAATCTGTATAAGACGTGAAGCCATATCCAAAAATTCGCCGGCAATTTCCAAATTTTCATCACGAAACCTGTTTATGTTTTCCATATATTGTTCAAGAAGCTCCGATATTTGAATATCATATATATTCAATTTATTTTTTTCAATCAGGTGAAGCAAAAGGTCGAGAGGACCTTCAAAAACATCTAACTTATACGATATTTTCTCCACAGAATTTCATCCTTAATTATTAAACATTATTATACGTATATAACTAAAAATATGACCAAAACACTAATCCGCAAAAGTCCCGAAAAACGCAGACATAACAGACGAAAAATTACACATTAATGTTTTACAGTATTTTTCAGTCGGGCGTTTTTCAATCAAAATGCGGCAAACGGTAAAGATGTGAGCCAATTAATACCGTTAAAAAGCAAATTTTGTATATTTGAAATCAGACCGCCCCTGAATCCGCCTGCCATTACTATAATAAACAGTGCAATAGAAAAAAACTGCTCGTGTTGATACAGCCAGTTTACTGCCGAATCGGGCAGGAAACCCATAAGTATTTTTGAGCCGTCAAGAGGCGGAATCGGTATAAGGTTAAACACGGCAAGACTTATATTTATTGTCATAAGGAACATAAAAAAGTCAAGAACATAAATCAATATACCGCTGCCCGAAGACGTATACATACTGTAAACCATAATGTTTCCCGCAGCCGCCAAAATACCGTTCATTATCAATCCCGAAACAACGGCTGCCAGAAGATTTGCAACAGGACCGGCAAGGGCAGTTATCGACATACCAACCTTTGGGTTTTTAAAATATCTTGAATCTACCGGCACGGGTTTTGCCCATCCGAAGCCGATAAGCAAAAGCAGCATTGAGCCGAACGGATCAATATGTGCCAGCGGATTCAAGGTAAGTCTGCCGCTTTGCTTTGCCGTTCTGTCGCCGAGCTTATATGCCACAAAACCGTGCGCCCACTCGTGAAAAGGCAATACAAAAAACACAACAATAAGTGCCGACAAAATATACGTTATTACGGACATAAAGTCGCCTGAAAATATCAAATTCAAAAGCATTTCAAAAATCAATCCTTTCGTTAATCAAAAAGCGGAACCCTGCGCGATGCTGCAAGATTCCGCTTTTTAACATCGTGAAATTATTCCTTCACGTCGTCAAGCTCATCCTCGTCATAATCAAATTCAAGAGATTCGCCACATTCGGGGCATTGTATGCCGCCCTTGTTAAGTAAATCTTCCGAAATTCCGATTTCGGCTCCGCAAGTGGGGCATACAGCCTCATAAGCCATTTCCTCATCGGAATTGTCACGGCAAAGACCGCACAATTTATCGTCCTTGTCCTCATCGTCATATTCTTCATACAACATATCTTCGACACCTGCAAGATCCTCATCAATGGCGTCTACTCTGTCACATACATCGTCATAGCACTGTTCGAGCTGCGAAATTTCGTCCGCCATATCGTTCACAAGGTCAACCAATGCTTTTATTATTTTTGCCTGTTTATCGTTGCAGTCTATTTCAAGACCGTCCATAAGACCTTTTATATAAGCGGCTTTTTTTATAAGTTCCATTTTATGCCCTCCGTAAAGCAACGTATGTTGGTTAAGCTCTTGCCATATATTCACCTGTTCTGGTATCTATTTGAATCTCGTCGCCCTCATTAATAAAGAGCGGCACTTTAATTTCTGCGCCTGTTTCAAGTGTTGCCGGCTTGGTAACGTTTGTTGCGGTATCGCCCTTGAAGCCCGGGTCGGTTTGTGCCACGGTAAGAACGACAAAGTTCGGCGGCTCAACACCAAAAACCTTTCCTTTGTAGGAAAGAATTTTACACGTCATATTTTCCTTTACAAACTTAAACGAGTCACTGAGTACCTCTTTGTTGATAGGAAGCTGTTCATACGTTTCGTTATCCATAAAGTAATAAAGGTCACCGTCATTGTAAAGATATTCCATATCTTTTCTTTCAATAAATGCCGTAGGATATTTATCATTTGGATTAAAAGTTTTTTCAACAACGGCTCCGGTAATAACATTCTTTATTTTTGTACGAACAAAAGCCGCACCCTTACCCGGTTTTACATGCTGAAATTCAATTATGGTAACTACCTGTCCGTCCATATCGAATGTTACGCCGTTCCTGAAATCGCCTGCTGTAATCATAAAAAGTCCTCCTGTTTTGGAAATATAATTGTGAACTACCCATTGTATAAAGTCAATAGGTTTCCTGCTTCATCGACCTCGTAACCTACTATCTCCACAGGCGTTAATTCGGACAGTCCAGCCCTATAAGCCGCCCTAACCCACAGTCTAAAGAAAATGGGACTGCGGCAGCCTTATTTTTTCAAAATTCTTAAAATATTCTACTTGAAAAAAACAGCCGTATATGCTCATAACATTATACTATACAAAGTAAAAAAATGCAAGAATTTTGCTCAATTTTATTTTAGAAATATGCAAAACCGCATTTACTTCCCCTTAGCGGTGCAGTGCCTGCGCTGTCGATTCGCGGTGCCGAGCCGGCACGGGCGATTCGCGGTGCGGTGCCCGCACTGTCAATTCGCGTTGTCGCTCGCTCCGCTCGCTCGTACTGCAAGAGATAGGTACATTCGCGCGCAATAATTTAATGTACCCATAGTTAAAAGTTTCGCTCAAGCCTTTTCAAAGGCTTGCGGATTCCAAAGGCAGAGCCTTTGGCGG
>CANQBK010000099.1 GCA_947589485.1 uncultured Clostridia bacterium
AAAAAAAGCACATATAATTTCCGATGCACTCGAAAAAGCTGACTACAATAATCAATTGACTTTTGAGGAGAGCAAAGAAGAAGAAAACAGGCGAAAATTACAAGAAATTTTTGAAAGCAGCACAAGTGAGTTAATCTCATTTAATGATGCGGTGATACCGCCGGAAATCAATCTTGAAAATATTGAGGAGGTATAAATATAAAAATGAGTACGATGGATGAAATTACAAATGAGATCAAGCAGAAAAATCAAGAAATAATGCAAACGATACAACAACTTCAGCAAATCTTCAGCTACTTTTCAAAACTGGCTGCTGACAATGAAGATAATCCAAGCGAAAATATAATAAGTCAGGCACTTGAAAAAGGTAGTTTATCGAGTTTTAACTTTACGGGACAGGTAACAGATTTATCATATTTTTCTCAATCCGATACTATGCCGCTTTCTGCTATAAAAAACATCGGGGATGAAAACATCAAAGAAGCCGTCAAGCAAAATTTTGACAAAGCTGCACAGCAAGGTCTTATTGAGCTTGACGGCGATAATATCAGAATTACGGCAAAAGGCAAAAATTACATCAATCAACCCAATTTTGTCAAGGCTGCACAGGCGGATCAGACAGCAGCATATCAAAAATCAATCGCAAAAATGGCAAGTGCAAACACAGCAGAAAATGAAGTACAGATGTGTGTCGCTATGCGTGGTAACTATATGAACGATTTTACGGTATTTAATCATACGAATAAAATTAATCTTTCAAGCGTTATAAATCACCCTGACAAAAAAACCGCAAAGCAAATATTGAGCAATGTCAAAAAATGGCAAAAAGGAGGCTTCGTTACGGTAAAAGATGGCGTCGCAACTATTACCAAAAGCGGAAAAGCTGTGCTTGCTTCGGCGGGATTTAAGGCTGTTTCAGTTCCATTGACGGAGGGTACAGTTGCGGCAGCAGGAAATGTTCCCGGTGCAGTTATCGTTGCAACAAAAAAAGTTGTTGCAGCTGTGGCAAAGGCAGCAAAAGCTGTACAATCGACAACGGCAGCACAAAAAAAATAATATTTGTTACCAAACGGCAAAGCAGCAGATGCTTTGCCGTTTTATTATACGAAATTTTAAGCCCTATCGAAAATCGAAAGGGGGTGGTTACAAAATTCATTTTAAGGAGGTGGTGTGTACACAATTTATTGTCCGTTCGTAAAATGATTAATTTATAAAAAGAGGAGATCGAAACCAATGGCTATCAAAATTACCGAAAACGAAAACGGGACAGTTACCGAAAAAACAAGCCGACAAATTAAAAGAGAAAGTAAAAGTAAACTCCACAAGTTTCAAAAAGCGATCGGCGTAACTGCTGTGACGGCTGCTATGATTGCTATGTCATCTATAACGGCTTTTGCGGCAGGCGGCAATGATGCGCCCGCAAACGTCAATACTGCCACAATGGGAACTTTGGTCGATATTGTGATGTGGATCGTGCGTATCGCTATCCTTGCTATCGGCGGTATCCCCGGACTTGTCAAGATCGTTCAGGGACAGCAAGAAGAAAATCCCCGTGACCGTAACAACGGTATCGTGTCTGTGGTCATTGCAGGTGTCACTTTTGCGGCAACATTTGCTATCGCAGCACTGATAAAATAAGTGTGATACATAAACAAAATCAGCTTTGAAATATGGCTCTTGTCGGAAGGGGCGGCAGGAGCCGTATTAGTGAGAAAGGAGCTAATTATTATATGACACAACGATTAAGCAGACACAACAATGAAAGAAAATATAAGAAACGGGCGGTTGCACTGGCTGTTTTTATGATTATCTTGTCTGTATTTGATTTTTTTACAAGCAGTGCCTACGTCAATGCCGCTTCCGGTCATTCAACAAGAATCAACCTGTCGGCTGACCAAATCAAACAAAACGGCAATGTGACACTGACGGCAGACGCTGTCGTCAACGGCAGCAATGTGTCAAGCGGTTATGTATATCGTTTTCTTTACAATACCGATGGCAGCAGAAGCGCCTATCCTCTTAATGATTATAGCAGCAACAACTGGTACACATTCAGACCGTCAGACATCTCGGAATTAAAAAACTATACCGGACCGGTGTTTATTTTCGCCGACAGCAAAACCGGAGGTACAAGCGTTTGGTCCAACTATAAAATCCTAAACATCATACCAAGCGATGAGGAAAGCCTGAAAGCCAGTGGAACAGTATCATCTGCCGGCAATTATACGGTCGGAGATAGACTTATTATTACAATGACGGCTTCCGGAGGCAAGCCGTCTTATACCTACAAGTACGAATATGGAAAATCCGGAGGCGGTTACACTACGTACAAAGATTTCTCAAGTACATCTTCAATTACAATGCCAACAAACAGTTGGTCTGCCGATACCGATTACAACATAAAAGTAACCGTAAAAGATGCTTCAGAAAAAACCTTTACTTATATTTCAGCCGTTACGCTTTCCGCAAAACCTGTGCCGACACCAACAGTCTCATCAATAAGCGTAACATCCTCGGCTAAAGTAGGAGACAAGCTGAAAATAAACTGTAATGCTTCCGGCGGTACAGAACCCTTGCAGTATAAATTCACTTACATAGATTCAAGCAGCACAGAGAAGATAATCAGGGATTACAGCAATTCTGATAATGTCACTTGGGATACATCGAATTTAAACGCCGGTAGCTATACTGTCAAGGTTATAGTTAAGGACAAAAACGACAAGACAGCAAGTCAGAAGGCAACGGTCACACTAACAATAACTAATCCATCGATTACTTCATTCAGTGTTCCGTCCGGTGCCAGAGCGGGCGAAAAAATAAAACTGAACTGTGATGTCAAGGATGGCACCTCTCCCTACGAATACAAATTCACTTACATAGATTCAAGCAACAAAGAGATTATGATCAGGGATTACAGCAGTTCGGATAATGTCACTTGGGACACAACGGGACTTACAGAGGGCAGTTATACAGTCAAGGCTATTGTCAGAGACAAAAATAACAAAACAGTTTCTCAAAAAGCGACTATAAAAATTACAAAAACTCCTACCCTTTCCCCCACCGTTTCCACCGACCCAAACAATGCCACTGTCGTTAAAGGTAAAGATATTACTTTTACGGTAGATAGCCATTCTGACGGTAGTGAAAACTATCCGCCTCAACCCTATACCTACAAATTTGAGTATCAGAAATCTGACGGCAGCTATCAGGTGATACAGACATACAGTGACAACGAAAAATGTAAATACAACACCAAGAATCTTTCAGCCGGCAGCTATACTGTTAAGGCAACAGTTAAAGACAAAAACGGAAAAGAGTATTCAAAAACAGTCAAATTTACTGTAGAAGTACCGAAAATAACATTCAGCGTTTCTCCCGGTTCTCAAGACTTTTTCACCGGCGGCGGCAGTGATAAAGCTGTCATTGAGGTAAAGAATGTCAAGGGCGGTACATCAGACGAATATGAGTACAAATTCGAATATGTCAAATACGGCGAATTGACTGATCCTATACTTAAACCTCCAACAAATTCGTCAGATTGGAAAAGTATAAAAAACTTTTCCTCCGAAAGTTCGGCGGATTTCACAGTTAAAGAAGATAAAAAAGCCGGTATTTATGCCGTGCGTGTCAGTGTGCAAAACAAAGGCAATACCGACAAAAATTTGATTTACCGGCAAATCATTCAGAATTACACCGTTAAGGTAAAGGTGCATCATACTTTAGCTGACATTAACACGTTGATAAACAAAATCGACACATGGATGTCAAACTCCGTTCAGGGAGATATGAAAAGCAAAATTGAAAAATGGTCTCCTAAAAGTGAACATTATAATGAAGTACCATTCAGCTACACCGATTACAAGGCTGCTTATGATGCTGCCAAAGCAAGCAACACAAACGGCAACAAAAACTACGACAAGCTCTATTCCGATTTGGAAACACAGTTTTCAAAGCTGCAAAAGTTAGTCAGCTCAGGCTATGTAAGTCCGGATCTCGAAACAGGCGACAGCCCTATCGGTATTGCCAATGCGGTATTTATGCTGTACAAAGGTTTAATTGACGTTGTTACAGCTACATTCAGAGCCCTTTCCACAAACGAGGGCAGCGCAATTATGTATGGGTTCGATTATAACGCCATTGCGGATAAGATTTTTCCTCTTTTTAAGACATTTGCTTACGCCCTGATAATCATTTTTTCAGGCGTTAATGCTTTGGAAACGGCTATACAATATGAGATGTTTACTATGCGCGGCGGCGTTAAAATATTCGGCAGATTAATTTTTTCAAAAATATGGGTAGATATATCCCTTACCGTATGCAGAAGTATCGTTTCAATATCGATCGACTGGGTCGGACAAATTACAAAACTGGCGTCGGATATTGCAAATAATATTAACGTCGGTGTCAGCTTACAGCACAGTGACGCTTGGATTATCGGCTGGCTTATCGACTTCTTTAACGGTCTCCTTTTAGCACTTGGCATACTTACCTTCATTATTCCTTTGCTAATACTTATCATATCAATGTTTGTGAAATTATTTATTCGTTCATTTGAATTAACGATGCTGCAATGCGTTTCCCCTGTCTTTTTTGCCTGCCTGACAGGCGAAGCAACAAAACAATACTTTAGGAAATTTATTATGACTTATATATCTGTTGTAGTTGAAGTCGTATTTATGGCTTTGATTTGGTACATATATATCGAATACCTCAATCAAGCATTTTCTGTTAGTGCTACAGCCAACTCTGTTTTAGAGATGTTCAGTTTAGAGGAAGGCATTATAAACTTCTTTATAGTTTCAGTCGGTGCATTTATATTAATGATTAAGCCGCCACAAGTACTAAAGAACCTTGTTTCAGCCTAAAACCCCTTGTATTGAAACATAATGTATGGTAGTATTATGCTATAATTTATGTTTATGGGTGAGGAAATGAAGAAAAAAAAACTTGTAACGGAAGCCTTGGAAAAAGATTATAAAAGAAATGCTTGCCCGAATTGCGGCAGCAATAACATCTCATATAATTTAGCCTTAGAAGAACAAGGAAGAAGTGTCGGAGGAGGCTGCTTTCTTTCTTATATTATCATAGTGTTTCTTTTATTTATTCCCATTATTGGTTGGATATTGCTTATTGCTATGATAATTGAAAAAAAGAAAACTAAAAGTGTAACTTACTGTCTATGCTCTCAATGTGGTTACAGTTGGAAATTAGAGGATGAGGCTGAATTAAAAAGGAAGAAAAGGAAGAAAAGAAATAAAAAAATAGTAATTTCTATAATAATCGTAATACTTGTTATAGGTGCAATAATTGAATTTTATTTTATGGCAAAATATAGAGGTTGGATATAAGTTTCAAGTAAAAGGCAGCTCAAAGCAAAAACAGCTTTTGGAGCTGTTTTTTTTTGTGGGACTATTTCAAATCTCGAAAAAGGAGTTGATATAAATGATAAGAGTACCTCTTACTAAAAATTTCTTTAAGCAAAATACGGGATTTTTTGGACTTTCAGTTTCACAGTTGGTCTTTGTCGGGATAGCTGTCGTTGTTGGTGCGGTCACCATTTTCTGGCTTATGCAATACGATATATCTTTTGATGTCGAGGGTTGGATCGTATTTTTGGAGATGTCCATAATAATCGGACTCGGTGTCATACGCATAAGAGGAATGAATCTTTTTTCATATTTTATTAATAGTATGAAAAAAGATAAAAGATATTTTAACAGAAACGGAGTGTTTGATGATGAAGAATAAAAAGAATGAAAGGTTTCTCGGAAAGAAAAAAGCAGTTATCCCCCGTACAGCCCAAAGTACCATTCCTTTCAAAGAAGCCTATGAAAACGGACTGTTTTTAAATTATGACGGAAGTTATTCCCTTATCTTCAGCTTTGAGAATATAGACTATGCGTTATTTAGGGATGAAGAAAAGACTGATATTTATGAAAAATACACTCATCTTATTAATTCTATTCCTCCCGATGTCCAGTTCCAAGAATTTATAATGAATACCGATGTCAATATTAATGTAATCAAGGAAACACTGCTGCCGTATAATCCGGATTATCCCGACATTTCAGATGACTATAACAGAATAATGGAAAATATAATTTCCAACAGCAGCGCAAATGCAGCTGAGAAAAAAATGATAATGGCTATGTCGTATAAGCCGGCGGGTAATATTGACAATGCGAATGTGTTGTTCAAATATTATCAAGATCTTCAAAATCTTTTTACCGCATTAGGTTCATCGACAAAACAATTATTCCCTAATGAGATTTTTGAAATTCTCTACAAATTTTATCACCAATTTTCTCCGGTACCTTTTATGATGCCTGATAATCCTCTTTCAGCCGGCGGCAGAATAAAAGATTATGTATCTCCTGCTCTTTTTAAATTTAACAAGCGTGAAATCGAAATCGGCGATCAACTCACAAGAATACTTTTTATACAAACATACTCAAATTATGCCGACGACTGTATAATCAATGACTTAATAGATAATAACCAAAAAATTACCGTTTCAAAACAAATTAAAAGAATAAATAAAGCTGATGCAATGGAGCTGCTTAAAAAGAGAATATTTTCATTGGAGCAGCGCATACAGAAAAGAATGGAACAAAATCACAAAAACGGCGGAGATTACATTCCGTACAGTCTTTCGGATCAAAGAAAAACTCTTAACGAATTACAGGACCGCCTCGGCGGAACAAACTGCGAACTATTCGATATATCGATTTATATAGCTGTTTCGGCAGAAACCAATGAGGAATTAGATGATTTGACCCATTACATTCAGAACCAAGGAGTAAAACATCAGATCCAGATTCAAATTTTAACAGAACAACAAGCTAAGGGTCTGCAAGCTGTTCTTCCATTTGCTCAGCACCCTTTTACAACAGCAACGAGAAACAATACAGCAACTCCAATGCTTTCAGATGCAGCAGGTGTAATCGTTCCGTTTACACATATTGATCATTTTGTGGCAAAAGGCGTATGCTACGGAACAAACCTTGCGACAGGAAATATTATCGCTCTTGACCGAACCGAAGAAATGAACTCCAACGGCTTTGTTTTAGCCACATCGGGTGCAGGAAAATCAATGTTTTCAAAAGCAGAGATGTTTGATGTGCTGTTAAAATTCCCAAATGATGAAGTAATAGTAATTGATCCTGAAAACGAGTAT
>CANQBK010000100.1 GCA_947589485.1 uncultured Clostridia bacterium
CGGAGCGAACGACTTCGCGAATCGGGGGCGCAGGCTCTGCGCCGGAGCCCTTAACTATCATTGAAATTATATCTTTATGTGGTATCTTTTTTTAATAACAGTCACGGCGACAAGAGCCGAAAGCACTGCTGTACAGGAAATATAAATTTCTGTTCCTTTATCTCCGGTATTGGGCGGCGCATACTCTGTCGGCTCTTTTTCCTTAGTAAACTGCACCTCCTCCGCACAAACTCGGTAGAGGGATTTGTCCTCTTTGTCACTGAATACCCAACGGATTTTATCCATAGTTCCCTGTAATTTATCTCCAAGACGATTGTCCGCATAAAGCATTACAGTTATATTTTTTTCTTGACCGGGAGATAAATCGGCTATAAGTATTTTATTTCTCACTCCTCCCTCAATCGACTTGTCTGAACTTGAAATACACTCTCCTCCGCTGTCGTATACCGACAAAGATATAAGATCCAAAAACGGCTCGTAACGATTTTGCGTGGGCTGCGCACAAAGATAAATTGAAACATATTTATCGGAACCGTTTTTCAGTTTTATCTCCTGCGCCGCTTTTCCGCCCGGATACAAAGTATCGGCATCGCTGAACATACCTCCGTCCGCTAAGCATACAAAATCTTTTGAATTGCCGTCATAAACAATATTGCTTCCCGATGCAAAAACCTTAATACAAAACATTGTATTTAAAATCATAAATACTGCGGTGGTGACAAAAACAGTTAATTTCATAAACCGGTACCTTCCTTTCTCTCCCCTGCTTTTAAATCGTAAATTAACGGCATACGGTATCCGACTGTAAACGGATACCACGGTTCAGCCATTTTTTCGGGTTTAAAATATTTGTTAATGTCCATATTCAACTCCAAGGGAACTTCTTCCGTATTCGGAAAATTATTGGCACAGTCCGGAACAAAATACGAGGACGTAGAATCCACAGCAATTAATATCATCATAACAGAAGCAAGAACAGTCAAAAATATCGTTTTGACTTTCATTGGTTGTATCCTCCGTCACCATACAACAATTATCGGTTATTTTTACATTATTTATATAATCACCCGCATCTTTTACCGTAATCAAACTTCAGCCTGTTCCGACAGCTACGCCATAAATCACAGCGCTTGCCGCCGAAACGAAAACAGACAACACCTCTAATACTTGACCTTTTATAACGTGTTTTCATTATTGAACACCCACAGCCTTTCCTTTCTCACCGCTTAAATTTTGTACCGACAAAAGCCTGCCCGCAGCCGACAGTGCCAAAAGACCCACAAGCAATATCACCGTACAAGCCTTTCCTATCGACGAGGAAATCCACATTGATATATATCCGAGCCAAGGTACTGCAAATACGGTCTTTCCCAAAATGTTCTTGTAATATACAGGTGTTGATCTCTCTGCGATTTCCGCATCTCCCTTTGTATAAAAATATTTTCCGTCATCAGAAACACTTACTACCCGCTGCGTACTAACATTCAAATTTATATCCGACAAATAACTGATGATGTCACCTTCTTTTATTGATTTACACGGAGTTTTCCGAACAAAAACAAGACTGCCTTTACGATATGCGGGTTCCATTGAGTCGGAGCTTACAGAATAAGGTATAAAACCGAACATACGCATCAACAGAAACGCCGCCGCAATTACCAAAAAAATTCCCGACATCAGCCGCGCCGAAATTTTTACAAACCGTTCCATATCCCCACCTCCGCAAACAGGTCATTCCGTAAAACCGTATTTTGTTTTTATGATAAAATATATGATTTAAAAAGAAAAAATATTCCCATTTTATTTTTTATAATTCATTGAAAACGCATACGTTAAATTATATGCGGCTGCCGCATATAAAAATTCTATTTTAAAAAATTATATATAAAACCGAAAAATTTTTTATACAAAAAAACTTTCAAAAATCAAAAGTAACGGTCCGTGTTATTATCTCAATAACACGGACCGCAATATAAACCGATTAATTATTATAATAAAATTTTCCAACCTTGATTCATAATAATATGTACGGTATCGACCATCAAACGAATTTTTGAAAATTATCTGCGGATACTTGACTGCTCAGGCTTGATTCAATAATCTCAACAGCCTTTTCCATTGCGTCACGCTCATCGGAACCATCACATTCAATCTCGATTTCCGAACCGCACTTAATACAAGCTGTTATAATGTTAAGAATACTTTTTGCGTTTACCTTGCTGCCATTATAGCATATATAAACATTAGATTCAAATTTACCCATTTCCTTGGCAATCAATCCCGCCGCACGCATATGAAGCCCTTGAGAGTTTGTTATTATAGCCTTTCTTTTAATCATTTAAACATTCCCTTTCATTTCGTTTTTAAAGACGCACATTTATACCTCTATCCAACATAAACCATTTTACGACATAGCAAGGTTTTTATCAAGACTTTATTCGTAATCTTTTTATTGCATCAAATGCTTTTTTTTAATATAGAATATATGATATAATGTTAATACTAAATTATTCTAAAAGGAGAACAATTATGAACAATATAACAAAATCAATTAAAGAACGCAGAAGTACACGCCGTTTCAAATCCGACGCTGTTCCAAAGGAGAAAATCGACGAAATTGTAGAAGCAGGTCTTTACGCCGCAAGCGGCAGAGGAAAACAATCGCCGATAATCATTGTCATAACCGACCCCGATATGCGCAACAGGCTGTCGGAAATGAACCGAAAAATCGGCGGATGGGCTGAGGGTTTCGACCCGTTTTACGGCGCACCTGTCGTATTGGCTGTACTTGCCCCCAAAAATATCCCGACATACCTATATGACGGCAGTCTGGTTATGGGCAACCTTATGCTTGCCGCACACTCTTTGGGTATTGGAAGCTGTTGGATACACAGAGCCAAAGAAGAATTTGAAAGCGACGAGGGCAAAAGCATACTTAAAATGCTGGGGATAGACGGCGATTATGAGGGAATAGGACATTGTGTTATCGGCTATCCCGATGAGGAAGCTGGCAGTCCTCCGCAAAGAAACGAAAACAGAGTATTCCATATATAAAACCGTATGAAATTAATTTTTACAACTAATTGGGTATAATTTTGTACTTTACAAAAATATATTAAATTTTTTATGGTTGTAATTGAATATATGTGCAATTTGTGCTATAATTAACGAAGATTTAAACTGGAGGAAACTTTAATGGCAGATAATATTTACAGAAAAGCACGAAAAAAAGCTGCGCATAAAAATCCATTGCTTAACAACTGCGAAAGCGCACAAGATATAGTATATATTGAACGCACAAAACTACTTGCTATTGAAAGCGGCGATAAAATTCCCGAACCCGATGACGTTGTATCAATGTCAAAAGTTTACGATGCACCCGAGCTTTGCAATTATTACTGCACAAAACAGTGTCCTATCGGAAAAGGCGACCCCACGCTTATTTATGAAGATCTTAACGAAATTTCCGTAAGACTTATGACCGCGCTCCATATGCTCCAAAACGCAAACGACACAATATACAGAATACTTGAGGACGGAAAGATAAGCGACGATGAAAAACAGGATTTTGCAAATGTAATCGAAACCCTAAAAAAACTTTCATACAGCGCCGATTCTTTGGAACTTTGGGCAAAGAAAAACGGTCTTGCGGAATGAAACAACGCCGAGCCCGAAAGAGCAACAATATAATGTTTAATTAAGTATTTCATATTTCGGGATGTTAAAATTTTCTCTCAAGAAAGGTAGGGTAAATATGGAATCCGATTTTAAAAATCTTCCGACAACACTTACATCTGAAGAGCTTGCCGATTATTTTAATGAATTTCTTAAAATATATACGAACAGCCCCAAAACTCAGTATGCTTTACATGAGCTTTTTGAGCTTGCGTACAGGCAGTGGGACACATACGAACAAATCAGTTCGGAACTGTCTGAAAAAATATCGGATTATCTTATTTCTGCCATAAATCCCGATTCGTATGAAACAATGGATATAATATTAAGTATAGTCGAAAATTTATCGCTGAAAAGTGTATTCAATTACATAATCTCAATACAGGACGATGTAAAAAACAGCTCGGTTGTTTCTCTTATAGAGGAAGCAAAGGAGGAATATTCCGATCGTATTTGCAATCCTTTTCTAATAGACGATTTTTAATTTTCGTAAAAACAAGTCCCACACCATTACGGTGCGGGATTTACTTTTGTAAATTTGTATTTTACTGTTTTTGGACATTTTCAGAAATCAAAACATCACGGTAAACCTCTTCATATTTTTCGGCAAGCTCAGGATGTTCGCTTTTAAGACGCTCTATATGGATTATACGTCGTTTTTTCAAACGCATATATGCCTGCGGGAATACTTTCTCAAATTCCTCGGCAGAACGCATACGGTGCTGTTTAAGACGCTCAATAACATTCGGGTCCATATCATACATTTTTTGCTCGATAACAGCCCTGCGAGTTTCTATAAGATCCTCAATATGCTTTATTTTTTCCTCATCACCGTCGGCTCCGCTTGTCATTCTCATTTCGAGCCTGTCAAGAAGCTCATCTTCATCAAACATATTAAAGCGTCCCCAACGGTTCATCATTTCAGCATTTTCTATTTTATCCGTACTTATGGAATCGTCATTTTTTATTTTATTAAAAACTTCTTCCGCAATCTTATCTTTTATTCTTTCGGAATCCTTACCAAATGCCCATTCAAGCTCAGCCTGTATTCCCTTTGATGACTTCAGCGAATCGTTTCCGTAAAATATATCCTCTCCGTTTTTCAGCTTTTTTCTTTTAACCGAAAATCTTTTAGACTTTTCCTCAACAAAACTTTTTTCAACCATATCTTCAACAGGATACGGCAGTCTGATACCGGCATCTCTCAACGCAAGTGCCATTGTCATTCTTACAGCACCGTTTTTTATAAGCTCGGAACCGCCGTATTTTATAATCTGGTCGTTAACTTCACCGGTATGCTCGGTAATATACAGCCTTATATTTTTATTTTTAAATTTTTTGTACATAAGCATAAGTCTGTCGGACGCTGTTATATCAATATTTCCTATTGCGCCTGCGTTTACTATAATATATTTTGTGTTGGGCGTTACGGCGTTTTCAATATCATTTTGAAAAGTATCTATATTTCCGAAAAACAAATTTCCTCCGAAACGATAAATAACAGTATCCTTTATGGGCTTTGCGTCTATGTTCCTGCCCAATGTATAAAATTCATTTTTCCCCGGTATAACGCCCATAAAATTTCTTGGCGGAACGACTGCTCTTATTATAACGGCAACGAAAGACAACAAAACGCCTATAACAACCCCGTAAATTGTACCCAACAGCAAAACGCCCAAAAAAGCCGCGCCGAAAATATAAAATTCGGTTCTGCTTGTTTTCCAAAGACGGGCGGCAACGTCAAATTCACAAGCATTAATAAGAGCGGTAATTACAATAGCGGTAAGGACGGGAACAGGCAAATAGGCAATTATGAACGTACCGAAGCAAAGCACAATAAGCATTGTGACCGCCGCAAAAACAGACATAAGCTGCGACTTTACGCCAAATTGACGCACAATTCCCGTTCTGGACACACTTCCGTTAACGGGGCAGCAGCCCGTAATTGACGAAGCAAAGTTACCTATTGCATAGGCAAGAATTTCACGGTTATTATCAAGTCTGTAATCGTCTTTCAGCGCATTAGCCTTTGATGCAAGAAGCGATTCCGCCATTATTACCACGGCAATACTTAGCGAAGAAAAAGCCAAATCAATAAATTCCTTTACAGTAGGCAGGTAGGAAATCATATTGATTCCCGGAAATCCGCTTTCAACATTTGGCAAGAGCCTTACTCCAAGGCTGCCAATATCGGCAAAAACGGTTATAAGTGCGCCCGCGACCATCATTATAACAGACATCGGAACTTTCGGCGCAACTTTTTTGAAAGTTAAAATAATTATAATTGTCGATATGCCGAGCAAGAGTGATACGGGATTAAAGCAAGAGAGCTGCTGTATAATATGCTGTACCAATTCGATTCCCTCTCCGGAGCCTGCGGAACCGCCAAACAGCTTTGGCACCTGCATAAGCATAACGGTACAGCATATACCCGACACAAAACCGCCCATAACCGGTTCGGAAATATACTGAACTGCTCTGCCAGCTTTCAAGAAGTAGAACAAAAGCAGCCAACACGCAACAAAAAAGGCTATTAAAGGCACAAGTTCAATTGCCCTGTCCGATTCAAGAGCAACGCCCATAGACGTAAGCATAGCACCGGTAAGGGCTGCGGGCGCCGCATCTACTCCAAACACAAAATCCCGTGAGCTTGTCACAAGACCAAACAAAAATATAGGTATAACCGAACCGTACAATCCATATTGCATAGGCAAGCCGGCAATCTGGGCATAGCCCATTGAAATAGGTATTGACACAAGTGCGACAATTATTCCGCCAAACATATCCTTAAAAAATTCTGCCGCCGTACCAACAGAAAAAAACTTTCCAACAATAGGATTTTTAACTTTCATACCGCATTTTCCTTTTTATATTATTTTCATCACTTTACATAATTGCAGCCACAATCAGAAACTTTGTTACAAAACCTAAAAGGTAAGGCGCAGGCGCAGTGCCTGCGCCCCCGATTCGCGAAGTCGTTCGCTCCGCTCACTCTTAACTCGAACAATAAATACCTTGACGCGGCGTAAGCTAAATGGTAACAACACTTACGCCGCGCGAATGTAGTTTTGGCTTGCAGTACGAGCGAACGGAGTGAGCGACAGCGCGAATTGCCCGCGCCGGCTCGGCGCGTTTTCGCCCGCCTTTTTCAAAAGGCGGCAGGGTCAAGGGACAGAGTCCC
>CANQBK010000101.1 GCA_947589485.1 uncultured Clostridia bacterium
AACCCGCCAAAGGCTCTGCCTTTGGAATCCGCAAGCCTTTGAAAAGGCTTGACCGAAACTTTTAACTATGGGTACATAAACTTATGCCGCGCGAATGTACCTATGGTTTTCAGTACGAGCGAACGGAGTGAGCGACAACGCGAATTGCCCGCGCCGGCTCGGCGCCGCGAATCGACAGCGCGGGCACCGCACCGCCCACCTTTTTCAAAAGGCGGCAGGGACAAGGGACGGAGTCCCTTGTCGCAGTCCGCAGACTGCGAAACTCTTATTACAGCTCATATATTGGTAGATAATGTTCCAACAGGTAGAGATTATGTATATTCGTTTAATAATTAAAAGAGGTGGTTTTTTATATATAATTTTGAAAGAAATGATTCTGAACGTATAAAAGAAATAATCCATTTATATGGAGACGCAAGAATAAAACCACTTTCATACGAACAGAAAAAATTATTTAGACAAAACTTCAAAAAGTATTTTAAAGAGGATATGATTTATGGTTGGTCAACTTTTAATATGTTAAGTAGTGCAGACATGCTTAGTGTGTGTGATCCTGATTCGTGGTTATGGCCTAAGGATTTTATAAAAAATCATGACATTTATGTTATGTTCAGCGATAACTATAATTCCGAATATATATATTATTTCAAATATGGATTAGATTTTTTTGATACTTATCCTCAATGGCCTTTCTTGGAATTTTATATAACTGATTTACAGAGTTCTTATTTGATTGGATACAATAATTCGGCGTGTTTATTAACAATGGGTTCAGCTATTGAATGGTTGGAAAGCGATTCAAGATATATAGAATTTATTAAAAACTATTATGAATCAAAATAAATACAGAAAAATTAATTAAGTGTAATTTTAATTATATTAAAATTGTGAAACTAAATAAAATACACAGGTGCCTTGCCTTTGGAAACCGCAAGCCCTTGACGCGGCGTAAGCTGATATGATTGAAAATGATAGTTAAGGGCTCCGCCCTTAAAAACCCGCCAAAGGCTCTGCCTTTGGAATCCGCAAGCCTTTGAAAAGGCTTGAGCGAAACTTTTAATTATGGATACATTAACTTATTAAGATAAAATTATGTATAATATCACCAAACAGTACCGATTAACATAAATTGTTATTAAAAGGACAGTGGGGTGATTTTTTTATGGGAAAGCCTTTAATAATTGTTTCATCGGTAACCTATGCGATGAAAGGAAAACAACTTTTAAAAACCTATGGCATAAAATCCGAAGTACAGCGTACACCTAAACGAAATTCGGCGCAAAGCTGCACTTATAGCCTTTATGTGCCAAATAGAACTGACGAAGCCGAAAAAATTCTTGCTGAAAACGGTATCAAGATTATCGGACGTACAGAGGGGAGTTGATTGCCGTGATATATCTTGATAATTCGGCAACAACCTACCCAAAGCCGTATTCCGTTCGCGAAGCGGTTGCCGCCGCAATGAAAAACGGGGCAAATCCGGGTCGCAGCGGTCATACACCGTCAATAAAGGCATCGGAAAAAATATTTGAAGCCCGCAAAACCGCGGCTAATTTTTTTGGGTTGAAAAACGAAACAAATGTAATATTTACGCTTAACTGTACTATGTCTTTAAATATGGTTATAAAGGGAATTTTAAAACCGGGTGACCATGTTGTCGTGTCATCTCTTGAGCATAATTCGGTTATGCGTCCGATAGAAAAAATGAAAAATATCGGTATTACGTATACCCAAGCAAAAGTTTTTGTAAAAGATAACGACAGAACACTGGATTCGTTCAGAAAGGCAATCAATGCTAAAACTCGTATGATTGTATGTACCCATGCGTCAAATGTTTGGGGAATAAAACTGCCGATTGAAAGAATTTCGGCTTTGGCTCACGAATACGGGTTGTTGGTTGCCGTAGATGCCGCCCAAACGGCAGGGGTTGTTCCGATTGATGTTAGTGACAGCCGAATAGATTTTTTATGTGTTCCGGGTCATAAAGGACTTTACGGTCCTATGGGAACCGGTATTTTAATAGTTTCGGGGGATATTGCTCCCGATTCTCTTATGGAGGGCGGTACGGGCAGCGGTTCAATTTCTTATTCTCAGCCTGCCGGACTTCCCGACAAACTCGAAAGCGGTACGCCGAATTTCAGCGGCATTGCAGGTCTGAAAAGCGGTATGGATTAC
Source organism: uncultured Clostridia bacterium (assembly GCA_947589485.1). Taxonomy (GTDB): domain Bacteria; phylum Bacillota; class Clostridia; order Oscillospirales; family Acutalibacteraceae; genus UBA1213. The sequence continues at coordinate 2,176 of CANQBK010000101.1, forward strand.
GTTTCAAGAGTTAAAATCGAAAATATTGCCAAGCACGAGTTCGCGCTTGTTAAGCATTTATATAGAGAGCTTAGGAAAATAAACGGCGTAAAACTGTATATGCCTGAGCCTGAGCCGGATTATTTCGTCCCGATACTTTCGTTTAATATTGACGGAAAGGACAGTGAATCCGTCGCAAAAGATTTGAATTACAGAGGAATAGCCGTCAGAGCGGGTCTGCATTGCAGTCCTGCCGCCCACAGAGCATTTCAAACCGAAGAAACGGGAGCCGTAAGGATTTCTCCCTCTTCTTTTACGTCTATGAGAGAAATTGATTACCTTATTTCGGCGGTTAAAAGAATATGAAAATAATTTTAATTGGGTAACAAAAAAACAGTTGAATAAATCCCGTTATATGTTAAAATAGAATTAGAAAAAATAAGGAGGAGAAAAATTTGTGGAATCAGATTTCTGAAATATATACAACCTTTTTAACGAAAATTGCGGATTTCAGAGCAACCGATGTTCTTGACATTTTGGTTGTTTCGTTTATTATATACAATCTTATAAAAATCATAAGGGAAACAAGAGCGGTTCAGCTTGTAAAGGGTATTATAGTAATATTGGTTGCGTTTGCCGTATCGAGTATATTTAATCTAAGAATGCTTAATACGCTGTTTACGTCTTTTTTTCAGTTTTCTGTTTTGGCAATTCTTATTATGTTCCAGCCCGAACTGCGAAGCGCGTTGGAGCATTTGGGACGAAGCAAAATAGGTAAATATTGGAGCGGACTTTCAACATCAAATAATGTTGAAGAAGCAAAAATAAAACAGATTAAAAAAGGCATAAATTGTGTTTGTGATGCGGCAAGCAACTTTCAAAAGTCCAAAACAGGCGCATTGATAGTATTTGAGCGACAGACAAAACTCGGTGATATTATTGATACCGGTACGATAATTGATGCGGTGCCGTCCGTGCCGATGATAGGAAATATATTTTTTAATAAAGCCCCTCTGCACGACGGTGCAATGATTGTGCGCGACGGTATGATACACGCCGCCGGTTGTATTCTTCCGCTTACCAAAGACAACAACAGTGTCAGCATAGAGCTTGGTACAAGGCACAGAGCAGGTATAGGAATAAGCGAAAACAGCGATGCTGTTGTTGTAATAGTTTCCGAGGAAACCGGAGCTATTTCAATGGCTCTTAACGGAGTAATTACCCGTAATTATACCAGAGAAACTCTTAATGCCGCTCTTGAGGAGCTTATTGTGCCTAAGGAATCGGAAAAGGCTGAACGTATTCCGGTCATTGCGAATATCAGGAGAGGAATTAAAAATGATAAATACAAGAAATAAATTCAATATAGGAAAGCTGTTTTACAATGACAAGTTTGTTATAGTCTTTTCGGTATTCCTTGCGGTTATAATGTGGGGCTTTGCTGTAAGCACAGGGCAGGAAACTTCATATTTAACAATAGATGATATTCCCGTATCGCTGCCTGAGCTTTCAGATGACCTTAGGGTTTTTGGAGCCGATAATGTTACCGCCTCCGTAAGGGTAAGCGGAAACGCTCTTGTTATACAATCTATGTCGGCAAACGATATTTTTATTACCGCCTCAAATACAGACGAGCTTACCGAAATAGGTAAAAAAACAATGAAATTGACCGCAAAAAAAAGCGGAGTAAAAACAGATTACGAGTTTGCCTCTACGGTTTCGCCGTCAAGTATTGACGTATATGTTGACAGATATGTAAGCCGTGAAATAACCATAACGGACAACATACAGGTTGACAATATTGATTCCTCGGTTTACCGTTCTCAAAATGTTTTGTCACAGCAAACGGTCACCGTACAGGGAGCCGAGAGCTTTGTAAACAAAATTGCTGAAGTCCGTGCCGAAGATGAAGTGACCGAAACACTGTCATCAACCAAAAAATTAACGGACGTACCGCTTGTTTTTTACGATGCAAACGGACAGACGGTTGAAACCACATATCTGAATTTCAATATAACGACGGTTGATGTTACAATACCGGTATATAAAGTTCAAGAACTTGAAATTAGCCCGAATATTATCAATATGCCTGAAAATTTCAATTTTGACTTATCCCGTATAAAGGTAAATCCGCAAAAAATAAATGTTGCATTTCTCGACGAAACAAATTCGTATAACATTGAATCTATATCCACGGAAGAAATTGATTTTTCCAAACTGACATTTGCGAACAACAAATTTAAAACCAAGTTGATTATACCGTCGGGGTGTAAGGATATTAATGCAATATCCGATGTTGAAGTTGAATTTGATATGTCGGGGTTAAAGACAAAAACCCTAAATGTAAACAAGTTCCAAGTTATAGGTCAAACTTCCGGCAAGAAAACGACACCGCTCACAAAGTCAAAAAGTATAACCATTATAGGTCCGGAATCCGAAATTTCCTCAATATCGGCCGCAAATGTAACGGCGATTGTAGATATGTCTGAAAGTAATGCCTCAAACAGCAAATACAGTGAGGAAACTCTGAAATTTGTTATAAACAGTAAATTTTCCGGGTGTTGGGTTTACGGAACATATAAAATTGATGTTGAAACTTCAGACAGTTCGTCGCAGGAATCATCGGAAAATTCAGAATAATGTTACAAAAGTATCGCCTTCGCTGTCGGTTTGCGGCGCCGAGCCTGCGCTGTCAATTTGCGGCGCCGAGCCTGCGCTGTCAATTCGCGGCGCAGTGCCTGCGCTGTCAATTCGCGGCGCAGTGCCTGCGCTGTCGATTCGCGGCGCAGTGCCTGCGCTGTCGATTCGCGATGTCGCTCACTTCGTTCGCTCGTACTGCAAACAATAAGTAAATTCGCGCGCAATAAATTGATGTACCCATAATTAAAAGTTTCGGTCAAGGCGCAGTGCCTGCACTGTCGATTTGCGGCGCAGTGTCTGCGCTGTCAATTCGCGATGTCGCTCACTCCGTTCGCTCGTACTGCAAACAATAAGTAAATTCGCGCGCAATAAATTGATGTATCCATAATTAAAAGTTTCGGTCAAGCCTTTTCAAAGGCTTGCGGATTCCAAAGGCAGAGCCTTTGGCGGGTTTTAAGGGCGGAGCCCTTAACTATCATTTTCAATAATATTAGCTTATGCCGCGCGAAAGCATTTGTTGTTTGAGTTAAGAGTGAGCGGAGCGAACGATAGCGCGAATTGAGAGCGCAGGCACTGCGCCGGAGCCCTTAACTATCATTATCAATCACATTAACTTATGCCGCGTCAAGTTTTTTATCGTTGTGCAAAATATCTTTGTAAATTAATAGATATGATATATATAATTAAAGCTCCGAAAACGATTTTATACCGTTTCGGAGCTTTTAAAATGCTTAAAATATACAATTTTATGTATTTTATTTTTATCAAAAGTCAAAAGGCTTTTGCTCGCCGCAGCCGCAAGTACCTACATAGTTTGGCATAACTTTTCCGCAATTCGGGCATGTCCATGTTCCGTCATTTGGAACATCTTTACGATTGATGACGGCTGCCTGAGCCTGCTCTATAACTTGTTCCTCCTTTGCCTTTTTTCCAAACCGATGTTTCTTTTTATTGTTGTTCGTCATTTGCGCAGGTGTCGTACTGTTTTGCTGCGTGTTGTTGAAACTCATAGGTTGTGACGGAGGAGTATCATTAAATTTCATAGGTGCAGGAGGAGTATCATCAAACCTCATAGGCGCAGGAGGAGTATCATCAAATCTCATAGGCGCCGGAGGAGCATCATCAAATCTCATAGGTGCCGGAGGAGCATCATCAAATCTCATAGGTGCCGGTGGCGGAGCATTGTCAAAATTAATTGAAGAAAGAGGTTGGTTAAAATCTTTTAACGGCTCTTGAGTCGAATTTGATGTTCCGGGAAATCTGTCATTTTTAATATAATCAAATTTGCTTTGTTCTTCAACATTTTCTGTTGTCCGTATCTGGGGATTATATGACTGTAAAGAAGGTTCCGCATTTGAAAAACTTTGCATTTCTTCTGATGACATATTTTGAGATATTTTTTGTTCCGGGGTAATATTTGGAAGAGAATTTGAATTTCCGAAATTGAATGGCTTTGGAGTTGTCGGGGGAGGAACGGGAGCCGCAGGCTGAGAGGGAGCGGCGGGAACATCAAAATCAAACGGTTTAGGTTCACCACAGCCGCAAGTACCTACATAGTTAGGCATAACCTTACCGCAGTTTGGACAAGTCCAAGTGTCCGAACGCTGTTCCAAAGGTGTAACTTGCACGTCGATTTTTTTCTTTCCGAACATAGAGGTTGTCTGTGTAACGGTTTGATTCTCCGTAGAAACGGGATTGGTCTGTGTGGAAACCTGCTTTGTAGGCTTAGGAGCCGCAGGAGTTACAGGAGCAGGAGGAGGAACAGGAGCCGCAGGCTGAGCGGGAGCGGCGGGAACATCGAAATCAAACGGTTTAGGTTCACCACAACCGCAAGTACCTACATAGTTAGGCATAACCTTGCCGCAGTTTGGACAAGTCCAAGTGTCCGAACGTTGTTTCAAAGGTGTAACTTGTACGTCGATTTTTTTCTTTCCGAACATAGAGGTTGTCTGTGTAACGGTTTGATTCTCCGTAGAAACGGGATTGGTCTG
>CANQBK010000102.1 GCA_947589485.1 uncultured Clostridia bacterium
GTACCGCCCGTTGCTTTTGCGGTCACTGTTACAGAATTACCAAGGGCAATTGATGTTGCGCTCAATGTTGAACTGTTGGTAAGAGCTTTCGCCGCCGTTACAGTAATTGTCGCTTTAGCACTTTTACCGTTGTTTGACTTCGCAGTTATAACAGCCGTACCGGCTTTAACGCCCGTAACAACACCTTTGCTCGAAACCTTTGCAACTCCTGTATTGTTTGAACTCCAAGTTATTGTTTTGTTTGTCGCATTGCTCGGAGAAACCGTTGCCGTAAGCGTTAATGTCGAACCAACTGCCACACTTGCGGTTGTTTTATTGAGTTTTACCGATTCAACGGGAACCCCATTCGACTTGTATACATAAGTTACCGTAATTGTGTTTTCGGTAAATACACCGGATTCGTTTGACGGCGTTTCGGTCAATGTATATCCGTCAAAACTCCTTGACGATGTTTTATATGTATTGATTCCGTCAACCATACCTTTTAAAACTTCTGTTGCAAGAATCGTTCCCGTATCCGACACATACTTAACATTAACCTTACCCGTGGGATACACTTTGCCGTTCTTAATCCATACTTCACCTGATACATCATATCCGGGTGTTTCCGCACCTGCCGGATCCTGCTGGTTTCCTATATTGTTGTTTGCAATAAATGAAGCATTTTCCGCATCTACTTCTCCATAGAACCAGCCGTCGCCTTCGGCAGTCATCGCCTTGCCGGGCCAAGCTCCCGTATACTGAATAACATTTGACGGATTTGATTCGTCATAAACATACATTGAAACCGACGGCCAATTGTTTGAATTGTAATAGTGTACCTGAACATTTGTCGGCTCAACATAGTTATATTTGTATATAACCGTCGTTGTTCCCTTTTTAACCGTACCGGTAGAATTTGGAGTCAGGGATTCGTCAACCTCATAATTTTTTATCGGCTTTGGAGAGGTTGTATATTTAGTACCAATTTTTGCTACCATTTTATCCGAATCCGCAATTTCTGCGTTTGTTGATACATCTACATACTTAGTTACAATATAAGCATAGTTATCACTGTCAAAGCTGTAATAATATGTTACGGTTACTTCTGTTTCAGAATACTTGCCATCAGTTTTTCCCGTTTGTTTAACGAGCTTGTATCCTTCGGTTGAAAGAGGTTTAGTCTGATATGAATCGCCTATAAGACCAACCAATGTTTCGGTTTTAATTGTTTCGCCCGTGTCATTGTCAATATGTTTAACGGTTACTCTTCCTCTCGCCCCGTCAGGCTCCTGAATAAGAATCGTACCGTGAGCGCCGGAATTAAAAGTAACCTGACCGTTTGAAACAGTCGCAGTGGAATCGTCATAATAGTTTTCCAGTATAGTTCCATCGCTCCATATATCCGAAACATTGACGCTTACATCAACATTTGCATCTGCACCGATAACACCGGCGACTTTATCTTCTATACCGTTTTTGGAGTAGGTTCTGCCGAAAGCTACGCCGTTTGAAGCGGTAAGAGTTGTATTAGCGCCTGCTCCTACGGAAATATGGTTATTACGGAAGTTTCCGACTTTACCCCAGTGTGCAAGAAGTTCGGGATCATAGCTGTCCCAGTTCATATCACTTCTTAAGGAGTGACCTGCTCCCCCGTATCCGTCATTAGGAATACCCGGAACATAGTCCCTGTTTGTTTCATCGCCATAATAAATCTGAACTCCTCCGGGAAGCATTAAGAATGCCGAACCTATGTAATACATATCCCCTCTTGCGAGAGTTTCGTCGTGGGAAGATATAAACGTAAGAACATTGAAGCTGTCATCATTGTTTATAGCATTTGCGTAATCATTGTATTTGTTTGAAACAGTACCCTTAGCCAGCGCACCGCCGCCCGTCATATCAAAGTTTATCATTGAGTCGAAGCCGCCGGTTGTGTAGTAGTCGTCCTTTCCGACCTTATGATCCCAATGCTCTCCCGTCATCCAGAAATCAAGGTCATCAAGTTTTTTGTCGGGATTGTTCCTTTTCCATTCCCTAAGTGCATCAACGCAAGCGTCTTTCAGTTTTTTCCATGAACTTTTTTCAACATGCTTTGCAGTGTCGCAGCGGAAACCGTCAACACCGTATTCGCGTACCCACTCTGAAAGCCACGTTGTAAGGTAACCCGTTACAGTGCCGGAGGTGCCGTATTTTGCTTGTTTTTCAGACAGACTTCCTTCATTCAGCCACTTAGTCTGAAGCACTCTCGGCAGACTTACCTGAGCGGTCGATTCGGTTTTGAAGTCGGGCAAACCCAAAAGGCTTTGTGTAAGCTCTCCTCCGCTGTTGTCAAGAGAATAGCCTGCAACATCGGATCTTACCCAGTCGGGACCCCACCATTTTGCCCAGTTTTCAGGACTTTCGGTATACAGCATATAGTTTTGGTATTCCTGAGCGTTGGAAGACGGATTTTTGTAAAATGTTTCCCAACCGTCTTTTAGTGAACCGAATCCGTACTCATTCATATCGTACATACTGCAATATCCGGCATGGTTCATAACAACATCCATAATAATTCTTATTCCATGCTCGTGTGCAGTATCTACAAGTTCCTGAAACTCCTCTTTTGTTCCGAACGCGTCATCTGTTTCGGTATAATCCAAAACATAGTAACCGTGGTACGAATAATGGTAGAAATTATCTCCGCCCTGAATATAGCCGTGTATCTGCTCATAAGGAGCGGAAAGCCATATTGCGTTTACTCCGAGGTCATTAAAATATCCCTCATTAATTTTCTGAGTAATTCCCGCAAAGTCGCCGCCGTGAAATGTAGCTCTTTGGTCGCCGACGTTTATATCTTGTCTGCCGTAGGCATTGTCATTTGAGGGATCCCCGTTTTTAAAACGGTCGGTAAGCAGGAAGTAAACCGTTGCGTTATCCCACGAAAAAGTTGATGCCTCTTTGTTTGACGAAGCCGAAACGGCGGCAGCGGAAACATCGCTCGAAACCAGCGAGCCGGTAACCGCCGCAGTCGAAAACAGACAAGCGGCGGACAGTACCGTACTAAGCACTTTCTTGAAAAAGCCGTGTTTTTTTTGTGACATTTTGTTCCTTCTTTCAATTAAAATATTGTTGTTTATATTCGTACAGGGTTTTAAAAATTTTCACCTCCGATTTGACTGCATATTATACATATAGCGCGATGCGGTACAGTATTTTGAAAATATATTACTACAACCACAACGAAATATGATTTGCTAAAAAGAATTAAACTGATTTTTTTATCAAATTTCAAAAAATTTGTTATATCTATCAAAAACACACCAAGGGTTTTATGCACTTTTATATCGAGTATTAATATTCGTTATATTTGCATTGCCTTAATATCAAAGCCGTTAATTTCCAAACAAAATAACAGCGGACTAATGTACAACAATTTCTAATCATTGTACATTAATCCACCTAAAAATTTACTTTGTAACTTTAAGTACAAAATATTTTTTGGATACCGTACCGGAACCGTCCTTTACTTTAATACATATATCATAGGTTCCCGCCGCCGAGGGCGTTACGGTTTTCATAGTTGTAGCCGAATAATCCTTAACGGTTTTCCAAGAGGAAGCCGTATTGAGCTTATAGAAATAAGCATACTGATAAGGACTCGTACCTCCCGTTGCACTGCCGTTCAGCTTGACATTATTGCCGAGGGATATTGATGATGCGCTTATCGTTGACTTATTAACAAGTGCAGGCTTGCTTGCAACTTTAAGTGTAAAATATTTTTTTGTTATGGTGCCGGACATATCCTTGACCTTTATACATACATCATAATTTCCTGCCGCCGAGGGCGTTATGGTTTTCATAGTTGTAGCCGAATAATTCTTGACGGTTTTCCAAGAGGAAGTCGTATTCAGCTTATAAAAATAAGCATATTGATAAGAACCCGCACCTCCCGATGCTGCCCCGTACAGCTTTACACTATCGCCGAGAGTTATTGATGATGCGCTCATTGTCGAATTGTTTAAAAGAGCAGGAAGTCCCTTAACATTCAGCACAAAATAATCTTTAACAACTGTACCGGCACTGTCCTTAACCTTAATGCAGACATCGTAGTTTCCCACAGCACTCGGTTTAAACATCTTTGAGTTTAGGGCGGAATAATCCTTGAGTGTTTTCCATGAAGATTCCGTTGTCAGCTTATAATAATACGCATACTGATAAGAACCGCTGCCGCCGCTTGCCGACGCATTAAGCGTTACAGAATTACCCAGTGTTATGGACGAAGCACTAATTGATGCTTTAAGAACAGGCTTTTCGGCTTCCTTTACCGTAAGAGAAAAAGTTTTAGTAGCCATTCTTCCCTCACTATCTTTGATTTTTACGGCAAGTTTATATGTGCCTTTCATTGTAGGTTTATATACAAACCTTGAATCCTCCGAGGCGCTTACAACGGTTATCCACGAGGTTCCGGACGGTTTTGTGACAAGCAGAGAATATGTGTACTTTTCGGTGCCGCCCGAAGCTATGCCGTTGAGCGTTACGCTGTTCCCCAAAGTTATGGAAGATGAGCTTATGGTGGAGGAATTTGTAATTTTAGCATCTTTAACCGTAAAATATACATAATCTTTTACGGTATAGCCGGTTCCGCTCTTTACTTGTACATACATAGTATATGATCCCTTTGATTTGGGAGTATATGTAAAATTGCCGATAAAAGAATATCCGTTTACGGTAGTCCACGAGCTGTCGGTACTTTTTTTGACATAACAGGAATAGACCAGCGGAGCAACTCCTCCGTTAACCTTTGAAGTAACCGAATATGATTCTCCCAAGGTAATTGATGACGGTCCTGTTGATTCTATGGTAAGCTGTTGATTTACAATAATCACAGTTACTGCCGTGGAGGTTCTGCCTTCGGCATCGACAGCCTTTACTCTTACGTTATAGTTGCCGACAGCGTTAAACGAAACTTCACACTTTGGCGAAGAAGAGCTTTGGAGAGTTTTCCACAGTGCCGTATCATAGGGTGCATATTCAAACGTATAATTTATAGGTGCGGTTCCTCCCGTGACCGTTGCCGTCAGGGTTGTTTTTTCACCGGTAGAAACAGCGCTGTATGATGCCTTTTGGGTCACCTTAAAATTACCGTAAGGGCTTTTAATTATGTTGAAGTTCTTTTTAAAGGTACTTCCCGTATATGCGTTTAATCCTGTTATTGTAATTGTAGCGGTTCCTATTTCAACATTATTTGAGTATGAAACCCTGTAATCGGTTCCCAAAATAAGAGGTGCGCCGCCCTTAGTCGTTATGCTTACGCCGGGTCTTATTTCCTCTCCGGTATAATATTGATCTTCAATATCCGCAATTACACAATCATCTAATTTATATCCCACAGCCTCAAACAAACACGTTGTTTTTATCTGAGGCGCATCACCCAGTGACATTGCCACAACGCTTTTTCCCGGTTGTACTGCTTTGACCCTGCCGTTTTCTATTGTAATATATTTGGTGTTGGAAGATGCCATATTCATATTATCCGCCGTTATATACACACTGGCATTTCCGTACATTTGATTTTTAATTCTCATATACAAATCAATTGATGAACCACACAGAATCTGTTGTCCGTTTGAATACATCGGTGAAACATCCGAAAGAATACTCGGTAAAACATTCAATTCCTGATCAACGTTTACCGATGTCTGCGACATAACAGCGTCGCTTACGGGGTGCGGAGTTTTATTTGTCAGAAGAATACATATATATTTCTTTTGGTTTACTATAACGGCTCCTACACCTGCCACAGGCAAAGACGATCTAAGTATACCGCTTAAATCTTTTTCGGTTTCAAAAGAGTTAAGCAATGCGTTGTCGCTTAATATGTCATAACCTATAAGCTGAGCTTTTGTAGGCGAGTCAGAGTAATATGTTCCGTCGGGCGAAACCAGAGAAGCGTATATTGAAAGTTCTGCGGCACGCTTCATTGACTGTTCAACCATTTCTTCGTCTACTATCCATTCTTTAAGTCCCACTGATTTTCTGTATTGATTGCACTTATCAATAAATGTTTTTGCCTCGTTATATCTTCTTGACACGCCGATAATTCTAATCGGAATAGGTTTTTCCGATGCCGATACCGTAATTGAGGACATAACAAAAGCCGAAAAAATTATGGTTAAGACAATCAATACGCTCAAAGACCGATTTGCAGCTTTTCGTATCATATAATTATCATCACCTTTCGCAAATTTACTTTACCGAAATATTCTTTATTCTATTATACAATATTTGTTAAATATCTTTTTTCTTTTAATGCAATTTTGACATTTATTTTGTATACTTTCACATATTTTGCGCAGTGCCTGCGCCCTCAATTCGCGTTGTCGCTCACTCCGTTCGCTCTTACTGCAAACGATAGGTACAATCGCGCGCAATAAATTTATGTACCCATAGTCAAAAGTTTCGCTCAAGCCTTTTTAAAGGCTGCGCAGTGCCTGCGCTCTCAATTCGCGTTGTCGCTCACTCCGTTCGCTCGTATTGCAAACGATAAGTACAGTCGCGCGCAATAAGTTAATGTACCCATAGTCAAAAGTTTCGCTCAAGCCTTT
>CANQBK010000103.1 GCA_947589485.1 uncultured Clostridia bacterium
CTTTGCTCTCCTCAAAAGTCAATTGATTATTGTAGTCAGCTTTTTCGAGTGCATCGGAAATTATATGTGCTTTTTTTTGTGCTTCTTCGTAGCGTTTAGCTCTTTCTTCTCTGACACTTGCGAAATCAACCGTAATGTCAGAGTTATTTGCCCAATCCTTTTTGAACGAGCTTCCTACCTTGCCTATCAATGGGTGCTGCAAGGTATTAAATTTGTCGAGGAAAAAGGGATTGTACTCATCGACAAAAACGATACATTTACCATTTTTGCCTTTTTTCAATGCTTTTGAAATTTCTTCAGGCATCAGAAGTTCACGGCTCGAATAGCTTTCATTATCCGAACCGCCGCCCTGATTGCCCCTGTTATAGCTTCGAGTATCGATCCTCACGGTGGTTTTTCCGAGTTTTTTTGAAACATACTCTTTGCTGTCTTGATCGTTTGTACCGAGGAATGTAAATATTGAGCAGTTACCTATTATGCTGTCAAATGTCTTTTCGTAGATCGCTTTGAGCTGAGATAAGCCTTGAAGCACTATACAGATCCTTATATTATACTTTCGCACTACTGCCAAAGTTTCCGCAAAGTTTGGTATTCTTCCGATATTAGCAAATTCATCCAGCTCACAACTGACAAGCAAAGGCAGTCTGTTGTTGTATTTTGCACTTGCAATATACATCAGACGCTCAAAAAGCTGACTATAAAAAATATTGGCAACCGCCTTATACGTTTGGCGAGCTGCCGGAATAATTAAAAATATTGCGGTTTTGTGTACGCCTACATCATCAAAGTCCATTTCATCATCACCGGTAAGCATATCAACATCTTCAACTGCCCACAGGCGCAAACGGGTGGATAATGTTTTGGCAATAGAGCCGAGTGTTTCTTGCGGAGTACCGAGTAAACCGTTCCAATTTATAGAAGCTGCATCGTTTTTGTTCTTTTCGTTCATCTGATGTTTTTTCATACAGCGACCAAGTTCACAGGTTTCATCAATTTTTCCGTCCTTATACTGAATAGAATTAACAAGACGAATGACACGACCAAAAGATTTGACTTCATCATCTGCTTTAAAGAGATATAACATAATCATAACGAGCATATCCTGTGCCGCACCCGACCAGAAATCTTCCTTTTCGCCCTCTCCGGCAGAGTTTTTCATAAACAGGTCTGCAATGTTAAGTACATCCTGTTCCTCAACCATATAGACAAAGGGATTATAAGAGTTTGACAGGCTGATATTCGTCAAATTCAGCACACGCACATTGTAGCCGTTTTCACGGAGTACCTTTGCACAGTCACGGTATAGCTCTCCTGACGGATCCGTGACAACATAACTGCCTGTCATTTGCATAATGTCAGGTTTTATTTTTCGGAATGATTTGCCCGCACCTGAGCCGCCGATAACAATTTCATTCAGGTTATGGCTTGCATAAAACTTATGATCGGGATTTTCTACCGTAACATAGAAGTTATCGCCGCAAGGGATACCTGTCTTGTCCGTAAACATCTTTTCGTCATATTTGTCAGCCCACCTTGCCGAGCCTTGTTCCATTCCCCGATAATCGTTAGGATTACGAGAAGTTATCATCAAGAAAACCGCAAGGGCAATACCGATATATACCCACCAAATATCACGCACCTGCATAACGAGGACTTCTTGTATGACCTCAAAAGTTATCGGCAATTTGAAGCTATCCTCTGTAAACAAAGTGCCTAATGCGTCCATAATATCGGAAATGCCCGGCTCAGTGATATTATGCAGTCTTATGTAACCGAGATAAGCGTAAGAGGCATAAAAAATAAAAGCAAGTCCGATTATACCGAAAATTATGGAGATATAGATAACAGTGGATTTGCTTTTTGTTCCTCGCATTTTGTTTCTGTTTTCTGCCATATTTATTACCTCGCTTTACGTTGGGGCGGTAATTGCATTGCCTGTTTGACTTTGTCAACGTTGCTTTTATCACAAATGACTTCGTATTTATCATCATCAGTTTTGCGTATACAAAACGGTATGTCGGTTTGCACAAGTTTTTTAAGTCTTTCCATGTCAGCCTCAACATAGACCGGTCTCTTTATTCCTCGAATCACCAGTACTTCTTCCGGCGTGTTAAAACTGCTGTCGTATTTGTCTTCGATTCCGTCCATATCTCTGTCATTATACATTTTTTATACCTCCGATTATACTTTCTATTTTAGACTTTGATGATTTATCAAAAATAATCAACATTTCGTCCTTAGAAGAATTAAGCTGTTTTGCTCTAAACATTATTCCGGCATTTGAGATAAGAGCAGATTCCTTGGAAGATACGATTCTGTAATCGCTGTTTAGTATTGTTGGGCAAAAATAAAAATTATGTTGCCGAGTGTAATAATAGGCAGTTGAGAATTGCACCGCTTTGATTATTATATTTACATTATAATCAAACGCTGTTTCGTCAATATCTATAAATTTATTCTGAATTATCACCGTTTTAAGGTTTTGGCAAAATGAAAATGCGTTTGATGATATGTGTATGAGGGATTTTGGAAATTGAACGTTATAAATATTTGTACAATGCTCAAAAGCATTATTATCTATCTCCATAGCTCCCTGAATATCCGCAAAAGAAAGATTTATACAATCCCTGAAGCAGTCACATCCTATGTACGTTATATTTTTGGGTATCACTATTTCTTCGATAGAAGAGCAACCTAAAAATGTCCCGTTACAGAGATAACCTATATTTTCTCCAAACGTTATATCATGCAGAGACAAACAGCCTGAAAAAGCATATTCTCCGATAAAATTAACATTTCTAAGATCTATACATTTGAGTTCTGCACAATGCTTAAACGCATTACTTCCGATTTTAACCAGTGAACACGGAAAAGACACATCATAAAGTTTATCAAAATCAGAAAAGGCATTGTCACCGATCGCAACAACGCCTTCAGGTATTTCGATTTTCAGAATATCCTTATCTGTACAACCTCGGACTATATTATTTTCAATAATTAAACTCATATTATCTCCTACCTTTTCATTGCCTGTATTTTAGTGTTTTGGATAATTTTATTAATTTGCTCTGTCTTAGATTTATCAAAAACTATCGTTAATGTATTGTCAGAATCTTTTACAGCCTGTATAGGAATATCGGCATTAAGGATATTTAAAGCCTGCTGTTCTGTAACTCCTGTTTTTTTACCCAGATTTTTTGTGTTTTCTGTCGGCACAGGTTTATCATTCTTGTTTATCTGTGTTTTTGTATTTTTTTCTGTTTCTTCCTTAATATCTTCTTTCTTAACATCAGATTTAAGCTCCGGAGAAGAAATAAGGTTTTCAATATTATCCGCAGTAACTCCTGCTTCAATGTCTATTATACTCTCCACAGATTTACCGTTCAAAGCAGCCTTTTCAGCCGTTTCAACAGCAGTATTTTTTATCTCATTAACTTTATCATCGACAAGCTCAATCTTGGCGAGCTTGTTAAGTTCCTGATCAAGCTCGTTAAGATTGTTGATTTTTGACACCAACTTATCCCTCTTACTTTCCATCTTTTTGACCTTTGCATTGAGCTTCACTGTGTCAACATTGCTAAGATTGCCACTTTCAAACTTTTCAAGAGCCTTTGAAATTCTTCTGTTTACTTTATCAAGTTGATTTTCGGCTTTGAAAATACTATCCTGTCTTAAGGCTTTCATACCTTCTATAAATTCAGATTGTCCGGAAGTAGGATTTTTGAGAGTATCTATAAAACCTTTAAGTTGATTTGTGCGTTCCTGTTTACGCTTGATCTTTTTTATTTTTTTCTTGATCTTTTTTATCTTTTTTTTAGTATCAGTTATTTTCTTATCTTTTTTTTCTGCCGATTTCAATAATATATCAGAAAAGGAAGAAAAAATCGGATTAAAATTCTGATAAGCATTACTGTCAATAATGGCTTTACACGCCACTACAGTTTCCTTTTGCCTGTTTTGAGCTGCTTGAATATCATCAATTTTTGCGGTAAGCCTATTAATTTTTTCTTGCTGTTTTGCAATATTACTATTCAGCTTAAATTGATTTTCTGCAATGAAATTATTAAAAAATTCCTCGTTACTGATAACTTTTTCTTCGGTCATTAATTCTGCCTCCTTAAACTTACTATTGCAAATAAATTTATATTTGGGACTTTAAGTCCCACGTTTATCTTTTAGGTTTATTATTCTGTGTATTTGGTTCGGAATGTTCAATCCCACCTTGCTCGTTTTTCTTACCATCGACATCAAGCTCGGCGTTCAAAACTGCAAGCCGGGCTGATTTAGATTGAAATTCCTCCTCTTTGGCAAACGGTTTCCCGATTTGCTCTACTACTTCGCCCAAAGACTTCTTATGTTCGGAAAGCCTGTCAATACGCTCTTTACATACGTTTTCCAGTTTGTCAAGCAAATTATCCATTCGTGTAAAGTTGTCTGTACCTAAATCAAGATGATATGTACCCTCTCTGGAAAGTGTTGCCTTATAAGTTTGCGAGAAGCTGTCAAACAGTACAGCAATCTGAAAACCTCTGTATTCTCCGACAGGAACATAATCTTTATGACCGCCGCCCTGACGGATAGCCGACATATAGGCATTCTTAAAGGTTTCGGCTGCTTCTTTTTTGTCGGTATAGAGTTTTCCGTGAAGTGTGATACCTTCAAATATCTTCTTACCGTCCTCATCAAGTTTTATCGGGTGTTTCTGACAGAAAAGAAAATCATTTTGGTTTTTGGGGATATTCGTTTCAAGTATGCCGATTTTTCTCCGTATATCATCAGCCATATCTTCAAGGCGGTATTGCTCTTGCTGATGGCTGCTTCTCTCTAAACGGAGTTTTCCTACTTCATTATCAAGCTCCATCTTTTCTTTTATTCTTGGATCACCGACACAAAGTGCCTTGACTTCCGCATAGGAAAGAGTAGCTTCGTCAATATCGTCACATCGTCTTTGCGGAGATTTTGAAG
The DNA here is from genome assembly GCA_947589485.1 of uncultured Clostridia bacterium. Classification (GTDB taxonomy): domain Bacteria; phylum Bacillota; class Clostridia; order Oscillospirales; family Acutalibacteraceae; genus UBA1213. The sequence goes on from CANQBK010000103.1 coordinate 4,966, forward strand.
TCATAATCTGACTGATAAACGACTGTTTACGCTCCAACATCTGAAACAGGTATGCGTCAAAGGTGTCTTTGGTGCAATAGCGATATAGATGTACTTTGCTGTTTTTATTGCCCTGTCTGACCATTCTGCCACGCCTTTGCTCCATATCAGCAGGACGGTAAGGTGCGTCCAGATCGTGACTTGCAACAAGTCTGTCCTGAACATTCGTGCCTGCTCCCATTTTTGATGTTGAGCCGATAAGCACACGGATTTCTCCGCTTCTGACTTTGGAGAACAATTCCTCACGCTTAACTTCATTGGTTGCATCGTGAATAAATGCAATCTGTTCTTCGGGGACACCCTTTGCAATCAGCTTTTGTTTAATGTCATCGTAAACATTGAACGAGCCGTCATTTTTCGGTGTTGAATAATCGCAGAAAATCAACTGTGTACCACGAATTTCGGCAGTATCCGTCCATATTTTGAATACATTGTCGATACAAGTATTTACCTTACTTCCCGGCTCATCGGGGAGATCAGGATTGATAAGTCTTTGGTCAAGACCGATTTTTCTTCCGTCTGTCGTGATTTTCATCATATTGTCCGTTGACGGATCAACCTGTCTGTTGTGTATGGCTTCGGCTCTCTTTGAAAGTGCGTCAACCAATTCTTTCTGTACCTCTGACGGCTCTACTGCAACATTGTGTACCCCACACTCAGGAATACCCGGCAGATTGAGCGTATCAGCCGTCTGAATATCAGCACATTCCTTGAACATAGCCATAAGCTCAGGCAGATTGAAGAATTTTGAAAATCTTGTTTTTGCTCTATAACTGTTGCCTTCGGGAGTAAGTTCCATTTGCGTAACATTTTCTCCAAAGGTTGAAGCCCAGGAATCGAAATGCTCAAGGTGCATTTCACGGAGCTTGTCCATTTGCAAATATCTCTGCATATTGTAAATTTCACACATAGTATTGCTGACGGGTGTACCTGTCGCAAAAACAATGCCCTTGCCACCTGTGATTTCGTCCATATATTTTGTTTTCATAAACAGGTCAGCCGTTTTCTGCACATCAGAAGAAGTAGAAATACCTGATACATTCTGCATTTTTGTAGCCAAAAACAGATTTTTGAATAAGTGAGCTTCGTCAACAAACAACTTGTCTATACCGAGTTCTTCAAAAGTTACGGTATCATCTTTCGGACTGTCAAGGAGCTTTTGCAGTTTCGCTTCAAGGTTTGCTTTTGTTTTTTCAGCTTGTTTTATCTGATACCTTTCACCGTTCATAGCTTTCAGTTC
>CANQBK010000104.1 GCA_947589485.1 uncultured Clostridia bacterium
GCTTTTTGGAAGTAATAGGAGTTTCGCAGTCTGCGGACTGCGACAAGGGACTCTGTCCCTTGACCCTGCCGCCTTTTGAAAAAGGCGGGCGAAAACGCGCCGAGCCGGCGCGGGCGATTCGCGCTGTCGCTCGCTCCGCTCGCTCGTATTGCAAAAGATAGGTACATTCGCGCGGCGTTAGTTATTTTAGCCATAATTAAAAGTTTCGCTCAAGCCTTTTCAAAGGCTTGCGGATTCCAAAGGCGGAGCCTTTGGCGGTGCGGTGCCCGCACTGTCGATTCGCGTTGTCGCTCGCTCCGCTCACTCTTACTGCAAACGATAAGTACGTTCGCGCGGCGTTAGTTATTTTAGCCATAATTAAAAGTTTCAGTTATTCCTTTGGCGGCGCAAAAGGACAATATAACTACCGCACAAAAACCGATTAGCGATAAAATAATACATATTACCATATTCATTCCGCTTTCGGCTCCCGGAAATATATCGTAAACCGAAGCCATAACAAAACCCGTAATTATCATAAATGTTTGCTGTGGAAAACGCTCCATAGCCTTATCAAGAATTTTTGTGCAGGCAAATATCCCTATAACTCCGCCCGCAAAAATCGGTAAAATAAAGAAAATATCCAAATTCCTTAAAGCATTTAATATCGGTTCATACATACCTAATACAAGCAAAATGTGCGAGGTGCTTATTCCGGGCAAAATCAATGCAACGGCAATTATAAATCCGCATAAAATTTGAATGGGGATTTCGGAAAAAGTTCCGTTTCCGGAAAAAGAACCCAAAGACGGAATCGTACCTATTCCCACTGCCAAAATAACACCTAATGCCGAAAACAATACATAATAAATATTTTTTGCGGATATTTTCGCCTTTCTTATCATAAGCGGAATACTTCCAAGAATTGCCCCGACAAAAAAATACATCGACTGTACATAAAATGTATTTACAATATTAAGTATTAGCCCCGACAGTACCGCAACCCCGATACAACCGCCCGCCGCAACCGTAAACAAAAAAACGGCGTTCCTTTTGAAATCGGAAAAAAGTCCGCTTACCGCCTTTATCAGCTTGTCGTATATGCCCATAATAATTGCCGACGTACCTCCGCTCACGCCGGGTAAAAGCATTGAGGCTCCGATAACACCACCGCAAAAAAAATCTTTAATTGCCGATTTAATGTTTTTCATTCATCACTCTCCAAACAATATAGCGTGATAGCGTGCATTTCCCGAAAACGGACAGAACATTTAATTATATTTTTTAAATCAAAACCGATTCCGTAAATCTTACGAAATCGGTTTTTTTATATTATCTGAATTTTTTTGACGAACCGTTGTTTTTGCCCGTCCTCCTCTTTGAGGCATTACGCTCTTTTTCGTGCCTGTTTATTGATGACAGCTTTTTTTGATAATTTTTTATTTTCCTCATTTCGTCGGGCGTAAGTTCACGCCACTTTCCGGGCTGAAGCATACCGAGTTTAATCGGTCCTATTGCGTTTCTTTTAAGGCGTGCAACCTCTAATCCCACTGCCTCGCACATTTTCCTTATCTGTCGGTTTCGCCCCTCTTCAAGGATAATTTCAAGTACAGTTCGCTCCTTTTCGTCCGCAACGGTACGAACGGCGGCGGGCATAGATTTTCTACCGTCTATTACAACGCCCCGTGTAAGAGCCGTCAGTTGTTCCTCGTTTATTTTCGGGTGAACCGTAACACGGTAGGTCTTCGCAAAATGAGTTGACGGGTGACTTATCATATTTGCAAATTCACCGTCATTTGTCATAAACAAAAGTCCCTCGGAATCCCTGTCAAGACGTCCCACGGGAAAAAGCCGTGCCGGAATATCGTCAACAAGCTCTGCCACACATTTTCTGCCTTGCTCGTCATTCATTGTTGTTATAAAGCCTCTCGGTTTATTTAGCATAATATAGTATTTTTGACGCTCCTTGCTAAGCCGAATTTCTCTTCCCGCCACGATAATCTTATCTTTATACGGGTTCGCCTTATCACCGAGCTTTGCTTTATTGCCGTTGACCGTTACAGCACCCCTTTCTATAAGCTCCTCAGCCTTACGTCTTGACGCGATACCGGCATCGGCAATAATTTTTTGTACTCTTACCAAGTCCTGATTTTCCACTTATTTCACCGACCTCTTAATTTTCAAGCTGTTGTTTTCAACATTAATATTACCCGTGCGCGAGTTGTTGCCGCAGGGGATTCCACTTACGTTAAATCCCGAACTTTCGCCGCTTATTTATGGCGGCATTTTATTTTGCCTTATTTCCGTTATTCTTCGGAATTGTCGTAATCTATTTTTTCTCCTGCAAGCAATCTCGTGTGTGCAATCAAAATACCGTTTTTATAATAATTTACTTCTCCTGCCGCATACCCCTTTTTTATCGGAGCATAAAGAAAACGAGGTAAATAAATACGCTCTGTAATACTCTCATCGCTTCCCTTAATTGAGGTTACCATACATTCATTTTCGGGAACGATTCTTACCGTATCCTTTTCGGAACCTACCGTGGGCAGAGAAATTTTTATATCATCGGTAAGCGACTTTCTCTCAACACACGAAAAACCGTAATCGTAAAGGGATTTATGGTCATTCCAGTCGTTCCTGTCGTTAAGTGTTACGGCAATAAGCCTTATACCGTTTCGCTCCGCACACGATGTAAGTGTCCTTCCCGCCTTTGATGTATATCCTGTTTTTATTCCTACGCAGTCGTCATATATTGACAAAAGCCTGTTATGGTTTATGCAAAGCTGTGTTTTTCCTTCGGGATAAACATACGACACCCTTATGCTTTTCTGTGAAACTATATCCCTAAATTTCGGATTATTCATTGCGTACCTGCACAAAACAGACATATCGTAAGCGGTAGAATAATGCTTTTCGTCATCAAGACCCGACGGCGTAACAAAATGCGTATCTTTCATTCCGAGCTGTTTTGCTTTTTCATTCATAAGAACCGAAAACTTTTCCTTGCTTCCTGCCACCGCAACCGCAATGGCATTTGCCGCATCGTTTCCCGACACCGTCATCATACCCTTTGTAAGCTCGGTAAGTGTAAGAACTTCCCCCTCTTTAAGATACATACTTGTACCCTCCGCAGCCATATCAAGACTGAATTTAACATTCTTGTCAACAGGTTGTTCAAGTGCTATAACGGCTGTCATAATTTTTGTAATGCTTGCTATCGCACGCCTTTCGTGAGAATTATGTTCGTAAAGAACATCGCCGCTGTCGGCACACATAAGTATAGCCGCCGACGCCAAATCGGAAACCGCCGCGGCATTTGAAACAATAGGAAAATGCAGCGAAACAAACACGACGGCAGCCGCAAGTAACAAAGATATTGCACGTCTTAAATACAAAAAATCACCCACCCCTTTTGCGATATATAATTATATGCACAGGGCGGGCGGTCAATACACGGCAGGCTTGCATTTTAAAAAAGACCTTACCTGAATTTTGTCATCGAAGTTATTTTAGTATGAATATTTACTCCAAAATTAAGTTTTGGGATCTTCTATGTTAAATTCTCCGCTGTTAATATCGGTTTTGTTCGGTGTTTGATTTTTGGTTTGTTCGGGAGTTTTGTCCTTTTTGAAGAGTGCGACTATTTTATCAAAAATTTCGGGTACGATACCTACGGCTCTGTCACCCGAATCCCGATAATCGGCAATATTCAAAAGTTTAACGTCCCCATTGCAAATTGATATAAAAGCAACAGGAGTAATTGTAACTCCCGCACCCGTACCGCCTCCGAAAAGCGGTGACTTTTCTATTTTTTTGGAACCAAATTCCGACCCGCCAGATGCAAATCCGTATATCACCTTTGAAACAGGTATTATCGTTGTACCGTCGGGAGTGGTTATGGGCGTACCTATAACCGTATTTACGTCAACCATTTGTTTTATTTTTTCAAGAGTTGTATCCATAAGACCCTCTATGGGATGCTCGCTCATTTACAACACCGCCTTTTAAATTAAGTATAATATAATTGCAAAAATTTTTCAAGAGCCGAAACGAACTTATTTAGAGTATTGACACTTTCTCAAACAAAATACCGTATATTGCGAATAACACAATACACGGTACCGTAAGCTAACCCAAAACAGCAATGTCAAAAAGCAACAAAAGACAGATGTTCATTTTGAGTTATAACGAAATCTCTAAAAATCCTAATCGTTTTTATACTTCCGCTCTTACGAACAGAAAACAAAACAAATTGAAAAAGAATTTTACAACAACTGCATAAAACTCTTTTATCGAATTATAACATATATTACAAATTTTTGGAATTGACTTTTTGCACAAATATATACAATTTATTTTGAAAATTACATCAAAAAAATCGCGTAAAAATTTTATTGACGATATAAAGCAAAAACAATGGCCGCTTTTAAAAAGACAGTCACTGTTTTTGGTTTGTTTATTATGAAAAAATTGTAAAATCACATTATTCAATCAAAACACCGAATAATTTAAGATTCAATATCCTTGCATTTTACACGGTTCATTCTGCAATAATGCCTTACATAGTCATTATTGTGGTCACATCTTACGATAAGATTTCTGTTAGAACCGTTAAACGCGTTTTCACCTATACTTGTAACGGTATTTGGAATAATAAGCAATTTCAGCGTACTGCATTTGCTGAAAGAACCATAACCGATACTTTTTAAATTCTTCGGTATGTTTACGGTTTTAAGCGATTCACAGCCCGTAAATGCACCGTCGCCTATTTCTGTAACAGCTTCGGGGATATTTACGGTTTTTAGCGATTCGCACCAACTAAACGCATTTTTCCTTATATGCGTTACGGAATCGGGAACTGTTACCTTTACAAGCGAGTGACAACCGCTGAATACATTCTCCGGCAGTTCCTTTACTCCGTCAGGAACATCAATTTCGGTTATGGATTCGCAATTCAAAAATGCGTGCTTACCCAAACTGTTAATATTGCTCGGAATTGAAAACTCTTTCAGCCTTTCACAACCGCTGAATGTACTCTGTCTTATTCTCTTTACGGTTGACGGAAGCTGTATTTTTTCTATGCTTGCACAGCCTGCAAAAGCACTTCTGCCTATTTCAAGCACACCCTCCGGTATATTAATTGTTATAAGTTTTACACAATATTCAAATGCTCTTTCGCCTATCTTGATAATCGTGGAGGGAAGGTCTATTGCCTCTACGACCTGATTGCCCGAAAATGCAGCGTCATCAATTACTTGGTAGCCCTCGGGAATCTGAATATGATTCGACTTTTGCTGAGCCGCATCATTAGCCGTAAATACCTTTGCTCCTGCCGGTATAACCACTTCATCACCGGATTTGTCATTTTTAGGCTTTTGCGGCGGTTCAGCGGCAGGCGCATTATCCGTCGGATTTTTCGGTTCGGGTTCGTTGGCTATCGGCTCATTTGAAGGAATCTCAGGCATCTTTTGAGTATCTGCGGTTTCGGGAACATTATTTTCTTGTTCCGTCTGCTGATTCGGTGCTTGCGGAACCGTCGCTTCATGCTTTGTATCCGTCATCGGCACCTGTTGATGGTTCGGGTCGGCTCCGGGCATCTGCTGATGATTCGGGTCAGCTCCCGGCATTTGCTGCATCCACGGATTATAACCCCACGGCATTTGCTGCTGTTGGTTCGGGTCGGCTCCCGGCATTTGCTGCATCCACGGATTATAACCCCATGGCATTTGCTGCTGTTGGTTCGGGTCGGCTCCCGGCATTTGCTGCATCCACGGATTATAGCCCCACGGCATTTGCTGCTGTTGGTTAGGATCCATTCCGGGCATTTGCTGCATCCACGGATTGTAGCCCCACGGCATTTGCTGCTGTTGATTCGGGTCAGCTCCGGGCATTTGCTGATGATTCGGGTCAACTCCCGGCATCTGCTGCATCCACGGATTGTAACCCCACGGCATTTGCTGAGGATTGGGTACAGGTTGATTTTGATTTATATTGTTATCTTTATTTTCTTTAGGTTCTTTATCCTGCTGATTGGATTTTGCCTCTTCTTCTTTTGGTTCGTCCGATTCTCCCGTAAAGTCATATACAGGTGATTCCGGTTTCGGTTCTTCCTCTTTCGGCTCGTCTGATTCTCCCGTAAAGTCGTATACAGGCGATTCCGGTTTCGG
>CANQBK010000105.1 GCA_947589485.1 uncultured Clostridia bacterium
CAAAAAAGCAGGAGGGGCGAAAAACAGTCCGGTGGACTGTTTTTCGGTGGGGAACCCACGCAAGGGGTTCCCCGTAAACAATAAGTTTTTGTCTTTGTTAATGATAGTTAAGGGCTATGCCCTTAAAAAACCGCCAAAGGCACTGCGCCAGTGCAGGTTAATTTCTTATTTGGTTGGCGGCAGAGTTAAGAACGGCAGAAGCAACGGGAATAGCGACACTGTAACCGGAATTACCGTGTTCTACAATAACAGAAAATGCTAAAGGACAGTCCTCATCTTTGCAAAATCCCGTTACCCATGCGTGAGAATCACCCTCGTCATCAACCTCAGCCGTACCGGTTTTCGCACATACGTCAAGACTGTCCGAAAATGACGATTTGCCATAGTTGGTTTCAACGGTATAATCCATCATATCATATAGCTTTTTGGCAATGTCACCGCTCATCATTTGTGACCCCTCGGTTTTGCCGTGTTCTTTTTGTCCCGAATCAGATGATAGGGAAATATCCTTTATAATATACGGGTTTACCGGAGAACCTCCGTTTGCTATCGCAGCCGAAATCATTGCCATATTGATAGGAGTTTCAAGTACCTCATACTGTCCGACGCCTGACCACGCAAGGTCATTTTGGCTTGCTTTTGAAACATTGTAAACACTCTTTGCGCTCTCTATTTCGTCAAATTTTATGTATGAATTGAATCCCATTTTTTCGGCTTGACTTGTCATATCCTTTTTACCTATATCTACGGCGAGCTGAGCAAAATAAACATTGCAGGATCGTGCAAGTGCCTCTCGGAAGTCGATAAATCCGTTTGGTTCAAAACAGTTTATTTCTTTTCCGGCAACTATATCGGAACCTGTACATTCATAAGTCCTTTTTTCCACGTCGGGAATGGTGTTGAGTGCTGCCGCACTTGTCACCAGTTTGAAAGTTGAACCGGGAGGATATGAAGCTGAAATTGCACGGTTAATGTATGCCCCCTCATATTCGTCGTTTGTTTCGATGTCCGACGGAACATTTTCGGGGTCGTATGTCGGAGTGCTTACCATACATATAATTTCTCCGGTTTTGTAGTTGTATACTATTACCGCCCCCCGATATGAGCCGAGAGCCTCATAAGCGGCTTTTTGAACCTCACTGTCTATTGTAAGTGTTATGTTCCTGCCATTTTTCAGTGTGTCGGGCATTCCCAAACCGAAAATAAAGTTGTAGTCCGTAAGACGTGAACGGTAAACCGTTTGTATTGCCGTGGAGATATTTGTCGTGTCGTCGCCGACCACATGAAGGCAGGCTTTTCTTATGGCTTCGTCATCATTGTAAACACGCTTTCCGTCTACGCTTTGTGCAAGAACAACACCGTTTCTGTCATATACAGTACCTGCAATTTCAAGACCGTTGCTGTCGGATAAATGGGCATTTTCGGGAATGGACGCCCATTCAGCAGAATGTACCCAAAGGTTGGATATATGATATATTATGCCGGCAAAAAAAGCGAGCGTCATTAAAAGTACCATAATTGAGCGTGTACGAGTTTTTTTCAATGTTTTGCGCCTCCTCTTTTTTAAACCTCAATATATTCTTCCGTGTCGGTGTCTGACATTTGTGTGCGGTAGGATACGTTTTGTTTTTTTCTTTCCTTGTGTCGTTTGATTTTTTTCCCTGAGTAAGTTCTTTCGTCGGCAGCCTTAATAAATGCCAGTATACCCCAGCAAGCCGCCATACTTGAACCGCCGTAACTGACGAACGGAAGAGTAACGCCCGTAAGAGGCAAAATATCGGTTACGCCGAATATATTAAGCGCCGCTTGGAAAACCAGCATACCTCCGGCTGTACAGGCGGCAATCGAATAAAACGTGGAACGGCTCCTTGTAGTTACAGTCCTTGCGTAAATCATAAATCCGCCGATAACAACGCCGAAAAGAACAGCGATTATAAGTCCCATTTCTTCGCTTGCAAGACCAAACACTAAGTCGCTTTCGGAGGCGAATACGTTTTGAAGGTATCCTTTTGAAAGACCAATGCCGAACAGACCTCCGCTTGCGGAATATATAAGTGTGTTGACCTGCTGATAACCTGCGTCGGCTGCATATTCCCATACATGACCCCACGCCTTGAACCTTTCGGCAATATACGGCTTTACGGTCAATATGACAAGAACGCCCAATACGGCGGCTGTTACGGCAAGAATGACGGTCTTAATATTTCCGGAACGCATAAACGCTATTATCAGGAATGTTACAAAGAATATTACCGCAGTGCCAAAATCGCTCATTAAAAACAGGAGTCCCACACAAGCACCCGTCACAATTATAAATCCAAAAAGATTTTTCTTTGTCTGTAATTGATCAAGTGTTGATGCGCCTACAAAAATATATGCTATTTTGGCAAACTCTGAAGGCTGTACGGATATTGGACCAAGCAATATCCAGTTTTTGGCTCCGTTTTGCACAGTGCCGAGAGCAAGTGTGGAGCCTAAAAGACATATTGCCAGTATGGATATTGCAAGACGCCATTTCATAACCCTGTCGGGAATTTCTATGAACCATATTATAAAGCAAAATATAAATATTCCTATGGCTGTTGCGGCAAGCTGTACAATTGCCTGATGTGAATCGTGGGAGGCACACAGTACGATTCCTGTACCCGATAAAAGCAGCGCAAGGGATTCAAGCTCAAAGTTTTTTCTTTTGAACATAGATTTTGACAGTGCAAAAAAAATCCAACAAAGTAAAATAAAGCAGGCTGCCGGAATAACAACATCAAGGCTGCCCATATTTATAACCGCCTCGGCAGATATTACCAGAATATATACGGTAATAAAAGACAGTAATACCGAGCCGGGCAATGTTTTTGATTCTCTCGGTTTTCTTTTTTGCCGCTGATGTATATCTGACGACGCATCGGCACGTCTAAGGGTAAGAATGGATTTTCCGATTGCAATTTTGTCCCCGATATATACCGGACATCTTCCCTCAGTCAAGTTGCCGTTTACATAAACCCCCGACTTTGAACCCGTATCGGTTACGAACCACCCATCGTCACGCCTCAAAAGTACAGCGTGATCTCTCGATACTGTTGCGTCGTTTATTCTTATATCCGAGTTTCGGCTCCTGCCTATTGAGTTTTCCCAAAACAAAACGGGATAACAGATTTCGTGTTCCTCGTCTTCAAGATTTATAAGTGCGTGTTCCGAGCGGCGTCCGTACCTAAGCGAAACAAAGCACAAAATAATGGTAATTACTGCGATAAACGGTGCTGCAAGTCTGAGTATAAAGCTGATTGTTTCAATAATGTCGTTCAATTATTTCACCTTTCCTTTATGTTGGTCTGAACTGCGCTGATATGGTATGGTTACAATTCTGTTGGCGGACATCTTAAAACGTATGTACGGCGGAATATTCGGTATATCCTTAATGTAAAAATATAATATGCCTGCCGTATAATGTCAAATAACAATTCTGTCACGAAGTGACACAGTTGTTACTGTAATAAATATAACATTTTATCTTCTTAAAATCTATATTTTTTTATAAACAAGAGGTGGGAATAAACAACAAAATACAATATTAAGGTAAAATGCGCTTATAAATTAAGGTATTTTAATATTTTTGGTTATATAAGTATTTACAAAACAAAAAATTAAAGTATAATATTGTTATAGAGTATTTTATTATGTGAATTAAAAATGAGGTATAAAATGAAAAAACCGACATTTATAATAACAGAAACAATATTGTCACTTTTTTTAGCAGCGTCCGTTGCAGTTGTTGGACTTGTTCTTTATGACCTGAAAACAGACTCTTTGCATATTGACAAATTTAATCCGTTTGGAACGTCCGAGTCCGCAAAGAAAAGCTCGGATAAAAAGCCGAAAACATCTGCTGCGGAGTCTTCCGTACAGCAGTTGTCCGAAGCCTCGAAGCAGGCAGATAAACAGGAAAGCGGAAATAATGAAACGGTCAAGCTCCGTTCCGAACCTAAGGATCTTGATTCCCAGCCGAGCGAGCTTGTTGATATGCTTAAACGCTACGGATATAAAATTGAAAACAACGTAAGCGGTAATCATCTTATTGTTGTTGATGTTCAAAAGTCTAATGCAAAGGTTTATTGCTATCAAAAATCCGACAGCGGATACTGGTGGAATATTGTAGGTGACGGAAAGACGATTACCGACAATGCTTTTGTCGGGGAAGACGGCTCTGCGTTTGTTGTAAGCCAAGATTCCAAAAAGACTCCCGGAGGTATATGGTGGCTGGGAGAGGCGTTTTATATTGGCGATAAACCAAACACTTCATATCCCGCATTTCAGATAACAGAAGATACATACTGGGTAACCGATACAAAATCAAAATATTACAATAAAAAGGTTGAAGGAACCGATGACAAGGATTGGAGTACAGCCCGTCATATGATAACATCGGACAAGCAATACAAATACGGTATTGTAATAAATTACAACACCGATCCCGTTAAAACCGATGCGGGCTCCGCAATATTCATTAATTGCGGCGAAAGTCCGACCGACGGCAGCGTTTCACTTCCTGAAAATGTTATGAAAACCATTATAGAATGGTTGGACAAAGACAGTGTAGCGACCGTTTTTATAACCGTATAATAATATGGATATTGTTATTTTTGTTGTAAGCGTATTTATAACGGTTATGTCGGCATTGATGCTTGTGAGCATAGCGTTTACGGAGTTTAAAGCGGAACGTAAAAAACCACGGTGGTATTTTTACGTTCCGTCGTTTATCATAAATTCATTTCTTGGGACAGCCGTACCGTATGTTTTTATGTATGCTTTATTTAATCTGTTTGACGAAAAAACAATGTTGTCGGCAATACTTGTGATTTCATTGTATATTGTGTTACTTATAGGTTCAAATACTTTATTTATTGTAAAATTTTTTAGGAATGAAAATTTCAGCTTGAAATTTTATGTTTCGGGTATGCTTGTATCGCTTACAGTGGCTGCTTTTTGGATTACGAATATACTTGTGAGTATTTCGCTTTGACAGCATATTCCACATAATTTTAAATTATTAACCGCACCCCGTCCGTCGGACAGTAAATATCCGACAGATGTGGTGCGGTTAATGTATGTATAAATTTTTTACGTCATATCCAAAGGTTTAAATACCCGTGCGTTTTTTCAAAAAAATTTTCGGATACGTCAGTGTTAAGAACGGACTCGGTTTATATAAGGGGCGTTTTTTTATGCTTACGCTCCTTTTTTTTGCACATCAATATGGTCTGTAATAAAACTTGAAACTTCATCCTGTTTTAGATTAAGCACAAAAGCAAATTCATCGTAAATCAGCTTTTCGGCTTGTTTTAAAATCAAGTCATCTGTCTGGTGCAGCTTTCTGCCTCTTTTATTTTGTCTTGCACGGCGGGCGCATATTGTTCTGATAAGCCCTATAAGTTTTTTTCTGTCGCCCTCAATAATTATTTTTTGGTATTCTTCTTTTCTTTCGTTGTCATCATCGATCCATATAACGTCCCCATCGGAAAATTCGTTGATTGTTTCAAGGATTTTTTCTTCGGAAAGAAGCGGACGCATTTTTGATATGAGGTTGTTATTTGACAGCGGTACAAATACGGTGGAATTTTCATCGTAAACAGGTTTTAATACAAAATAGAGAATTTTGTTTCCGTCAAGATTTTTTTCATCAGTTCCAACAATTTTAAAAACACCCTGACTTCCGTACAATACGGTATCACCCACACAAAACATTTGTATTCCTCCTTTTTGAAATAATGTAACGGTCAAACATATTTTGGGAATCATAAAATAAAAAACGTGTACTGTTTTTGTCGGTCGGACCCTAATTTAAACAGTCAACACGTTCATAAAATAATTATAATACTTTTTAAGAAAAAATGTTATAGGCAAATTAACCGAAAATTTTATTAAATTAATGTTGCAATTGCAAATAATAAATGGGCGCAGTGCCTGCGCTCTCAATTCGCGTTGTCGCTCACTCCGTTCGCTCGTACTGAAAGCAATAAATACATTCGCGCGGCGTTAGTTTATGTATCCATAGTTAAAAGTTTCGCTCAAGCCTTTTCAAAGGCTTGCGGATTCCAAAGGCGGAGCCTTTGGCGGCGCCGAGCCGGCGCG
>CANQBK010000106.1 GCA_947589485.1 uncultured Clostridia bacterium
TAGCTCGTTGATACTGTATGGGTTACCATACTTGAGCGAGAAGCCCCCACCTCTATAGGTGGGGGAGTATGTCACAATCAGATAACATTAAACATATTTATATTATATAAATAAGGAGTGAATTTTTGATATGTCAGTAAGTCTTCAAAAGGGACAAAAAGTAAGTCTGACAAAGGAAAATGCAGGACTTTCCACCGTTATTATCGGACTTGGTTGGGATGAGGTTCAGCAGAAAAGAGGATTATTTGCGCCGAAACCTCCGCAAATAGACTGTGACGCCTCAGCATTTGTTTTGCAAAACGGACATCTTTCCGGCAAGGACGATATTGTATATTTCGGAAATTTAAAACATTCGTCCGGTGCGATACAACACATGGGCGATAACCTTACCGGTGCGGGAGCCGGCGACGATGAGCAGATTATCGTTGACCTTACCAGGGTTCCGGAATATTATGACAGAATAATTTTGGTGGTAAATATTTATCAGGCAAACCAACGGAACCAGCACTTCGGTATGATAAAAAATGCTTTTATCAGGCTTGTAGACGGCAGAAACAACAATGAAATGTGCCGCTACAATCTTACCGATGATTATTCCGGAATGACCGCTATGATTTTCGGTGAGGTTTACAGAAACAACAATGAATGGAAATTTACCGCAATAGGTCAGGGAACCACTGATAACAGCATATCCGAATTGGCAAGAAGATATAATTAATATTTATAAAAACATACGGTATACTTTGGTATTTCCGTTTGCCCCCCTCACAAGCCCTTTGGGCTTGTTTGTGGGGCTGTTTCTGTGTATGTATGTTTTGTCTTTTAAGCAAAATAAAAAAGTTGGAAAACTCCGATTGTTTTTCCGTAAAAATCTTGTTTTGCCTATTGAACGGTTCATACGGTGTGCTATAATTTATCGTGCGATATATCATAAGGTTTCGCGCGGAACAATTAAATTGAAAGGACGAAAGATATGAAGTATAACGGACTGGACGAAAAACAGGTTTTGGAATCCAGGGAAAAATACGGCTCAAATGCCATTCCGGATTCCGAACCAACCACCTTTTGGGCGGAGTTTTTGGAAACATTTAAGGACCCTATGATAAGGATCCTGCTTGTCATTGCGGCAATTATGATCGTTATGTGCATATTGGGTTATGCCGAACCATACGAGCCTATCGGAACGATTGTTGCGATACTTGTCGTGGCAATTGTTTCCGCAAAAACAGGAGTTGCCTCCGACACCAAGTACAGACAGTTAAAGGAAAGTACAAAGAAAGATCAATGCAAGGTTTACCGTAACGGCGAACTTATTGTTATTGACGTTGATGATGCTGTTGTCGGCGACAAAATTCTTTTGCAGTCGGGCGACAAGATACCCGCAGACGGTGTGCTTATTTCGGGTGCAATGAGGGTTGACAACTCTGCTCTTAACGGTGAAGCCGAGGAGTGTAAAAAAACCGAAACGACCGAGGACTTTCAGCTTGCCGACAATATTACGGGCGACACCTTTGTAGACGAACATTCGCTTTTTAGAGGAGCGGTTGTGTTTGACGGAGAGGGCGTGCTTGACGTAAGGAAAGTCGGTCTTAAAACAATGATGGGCAGAATGGCGGAAGAAATGCAGGGCAAGGAACCCGATTCGCCGCTTAAAGTAAAGCTCGGAAAGCTGGCAAAGCAAATTTCGACATTTGGCTATATAGGTGCGATTGTAATTACACTTTTGTATATAACTTATTTTATATTTTTGGCGCCTGTTGCGGGCGGCGGAACGGGTCCGGAAGCATTTTTCGCTCAGGGATTTAACGTTATTATACAGAAATTTATAGAGGCGGTTTCTCTTGCTGTTGTAATAATTGTATGTGCTGTTCCGGAGGGACTTCCGTTGATGATTTCCCTTGTTCTTATGCAGAACACAAGCAAAATGCTTGACCATAATGTCCTTGTAAGAAAAGCCGAGGGTATTGAAACCGCAGGCTCGGTAAATATTCTTTTCAGCGATAAAACGGGTACGATAACAAAGGGCGTTCTTGAAGTTGTGGAATTTTTCACGGCGGACGGCAAGACCATAGAATTTGAAGAGCTTAAACAATATAAAGAGGTTAAGTCTAATCTTGACCTTGCAATAGGAAAGAATACTCAGTCAATGTATGATTCCAACCACGAGATTATCGGCGGAAACATTACGGACCGTGCATTGATGAAATTTATCGGAGAAAATACTTTCCGTGAGCTTGAGGCAAATACGGGCTATGTTGTTACCGAAAGCCAGAGTTTTAACTCAACAAACAAGTTCAGCCAGGCAAGAATAGATTCCGTCGGAAAAACATTTTATAAGGGTGCGCCCGAAAAGCTCCTTGCAAAGGCAAAAAAATATCTTGGCTCGGACGGAAAAGTCCGCGATATAGATATGGACGTAATTAACGAAAAAATAGATTCGCTTTCCAACAAGGCTATGCGTGTGCTTTCGTTCGGTTATTCCGAAAAACCGTTAAAGGAAAACGAAATAAACGATGACCTTGTAATTATCGGACTTGTAGGTATTCGTGACGATGTTCGTCCGGAGGCGAAAACGGCAATAAAAGAGGTTCAGGAAGCGGGCATACAGGTCGTAATGATTACGGGCGACCGTGTTGAAACGGCTGTTGCCATTGCAAAGGACGCAGGTCTTATACAAAATGACAGCGACAGAGTTCTTACCTCTGCAATGCTCAACGAATTTACCGACGACGAACTTAAAAAGATTATACCGAATATCCGTGTTATTGCAAGAGCACTGCCTACGGATAAATCCCGTATGGTAAGACTTTGCCAGGAAATGAACCTTGTTGTGGGTATGACGGGCGACGGAGTAAACGACTCTCCCGCACTTAAAAAGGCTGATGTCGGCTTTGCAATGGGAAGCGGCACCGAGGCGGCAAAAGAAGCGGGCAAGATAGTTATAATAGATGACAACTTCCGCTCCATAAAAGACGCTATCCTTTACGGACGTACAATATACCACAATATCCTTAAATTCTGTACGTTCCAGCTTGTTATAAATGTTGCGGCTGTTGTTATAAGTGCGCTTGCTCCTTTCTTTGGAGTTGAAGAACCTTTAAAGGTAACGCATTTGTTGTTTGTAAACCTTGTTATGGACAGTTTGGGTGCAATTATGCTCGGCAATGAACCGGCGCGCGAAAAGTATATGAAAGAGAAACCGCGACGCCGTGACGAGAATATCATAAGTAAAAAGATGATGAGCCAAATCGGCATTATGAGCGTTTGGCTTGTTGCTCTCAGCGCAATTTATTATATGGTTCCCGCAATTGCAAACTTGTTTAATTCAAATGCCGCAGCAGGCTTTGGTACAAATGCGGAACAATCTCCGCAGCATATGACCGGATATTTTGTACTGTTTATTCTTGCGGCTCTGTTCAACGGATTTAATGTCAGAGATGAAGGCTTCGGTATATTTAGGGGTCTGAATGAAAATAAGGGCTTTATACGAGTGTTCCTTATAATCGCACTTGTACAGGCATTTATCGTAAATGCGGCTCTTATTCCGCTGGATTTCTTCGGCTGGATAAGTCAGATGTTTAGCTGCACACCGTTCAGCGCAGTCGGCTGGTGTCTTGTAATTTTACTTGCTGTTACGATGATACCCGTTGACCTTATAAGAAAACTGTTTGTTAAAGCGTTTACCAAAAAAGAAAGCGCAGAATAATTTTGTAAAGGAGTCGGCATACAGTATATTTGCTGTATGCCTTTTTGCTATGGTTATATTATGTACTGATCTTGATAATACAATGATATATTCGCACAAGCACGACATAGGTGAAGAAAAACTTTGTGTTGAAATATATAATAACAGGGAAATTTCTTTTATTACCGAAAATACACGAAAACTATTGAATGAAGTAAGGCGTCGTATGCTTGTTGTACCTGTTACAACAAGAACAATGGAGCAATATAACAGGATAAATTTGGGAGTGGGAGAGTTTGAGTATGCGCTGACCTGTAACGGCGGCATACTGTTAAGAAACGGAAAGTCGGACGAAAATTGGTACAGCGAATCGCTCAATATGGTAAAGGACAGCAGCTCGGAAATGAAAAGGGCGATTGAAATTTTAAAGCGTGACGAAAATGTTTCTTTTGAAATACGTTTTATATCGGACTTATTTGTATTTACAAAAAGCGATATGCCTTATGAAACAATTAAAAGGTTAAGTGCGGAACTTGACGTCGAAAAGGTCGATGTTTTTGACAACGGTTCAAAGGTATATGTTGTCCCGAAAGAGCTTAACAAAGGAAATGCCGTTAAGCGGTTGAAAAGGTTGATTGAACATAGCGTTATTATTGCGGCGGGTGACAGCAATTTTGACATTTCAATGTTAAAAGCGGCGGATTATGTAATATATCCGAAGGAACTGAATATTGAAAATATGGGAGCAAAAGGAACGGTATGCGGAGCCGAAGAGCTTTTGTCGGAAAAGACATTAAGGACGGCACTTGAAATATACGGAAACTTAAAATATAATAATAGATAGTTTTACATACAGGGAGAATAATTGTGAATATAAAGTTGTCCGATCATTTTGATTGTAAACGCTTATTGCGTTTTACGTTTCCGTCTGTAATAATGATGATATTTACCTCGGTTTACGGGGTTGTTGACGGTTTGTTTGTATCCAACTATGCAGGTCCGACACAATTTACCGCAGTAAATCTTATAATGCCGTTTCTTATGATTTTTGGTGCAATCGGATTTATGATAGGTGCCGGAGGAAGCGCTCTTGTTTCAATGACGCTTGGTACGGGAAATCAAAAACGGGCAAATGAAATTTTTTCATTGCTTATATATGTACTTATAGCTGTCGGTGCGGTTTTTACACTTCTTGGAATAATTTTTATAAAGCCCGTTGCGGTACTGCTTGGAGCAACGGGAAATTTGCTTGATTATTGTGTAAGCTACGGCACTATTATTATACTTGCGCTTGTTCCTTTTATGCTGCAAAATGTCTTTCAGAGTTTTATGGTCACGGCGGAACGCCCAAAATTGGGGCTGTATATAACAATTGCCGCAGGTGTGTGCAATATGTTGCTTGACATACTGTTTGTGGCTTGTTTCGGTTGGGGAGTTGAGGGTGCAGCCGCCGCAACGGCGGCAAGCCAGTTTGTAGGCGGCTTAGTTCCGTTTCTTTATTTTATATTTTCAAAGAAAAGCAGGTTGAAGCTCGTAAAAACAAAATTTTACGGCAGGGAAATATTAAAGGCGTGTACAAACGGTTCGTCCGAGTTTATGACAAATGTATCCATATCTCTTGTAAATATGCTGTACAATCATCAGCTTTTGATATATGCCGGTCAAGACGGAGTAGCCTCTTACGGAGTAATAATGTATGTGGGCTTTATTTTTGTTGCGGTTTATATCGGATATTCCATTGGCTGTGCGCCGATTGTGGGGTATCATTACGGTGCGGGAAACTGCGGTGAATTGAAGAACATTCGCAAAAAAAGTCTTGGAATTATAGCGGTTTTCTCAATTGTTTTAACGCTATTGGCGGAGCTTTCCGCACCTTTGCCGGCAAATATTTTTGTTGGATATGACAGCAATTTGTTTGCTATGACAGTGCATGGTTTCATACTGTATTCCTTTTCGTATTTGCTTTGCGGATTTAATATATACGGTTCGGCATTTTTTACTGCGCTTAACAACGGTGCGGTTTCAGCGCTTATATCTTTTTCCAGGTTGTTTGTATTTCAGGTATTGTCGGTAATTTTTTTACCGTTATTAATCGGAGTTGACGGTATATGGTTTTCGATAGTTCCGGCAGAGCTTATGGCGTTGCTGCTTACATTGATATGCTTTAAGGTTAACCGAAAAAAATATAAATACTAAACTAATCACAAACTTTATTGATGCCATATAAGTTTATGTATCCATAATTAAAAGTTTCGGTGCGGTGCCCGCACTGCGCCGGAGCCTTTGGCGGGTTTTAAGGGCAACGCCCTTAACTATCATTAACAAAGACAAAACTTATTGTTTACGGGGAACCCCTTGCGTGGGTTCCCCACCGAAAAACAGTCCACCGGACTGTTTTTCGCCCCT
>CANQBK010000107.1 GCA_947589485.1 uncultured Clostridia bacterium
GCTCCGCCCTTAAAAACCCGCCAAAGGCTCCGCCTTTGGAAACCGCAAGCCTTTGAAAAGGCTTGAGCGAAACTTTTAATTATGGGTACATAAACTTATCGTTTGAAATACAATCGAGCGTCAACCTAAAAAAATACAAAAATGTAATATTTGAAGCCGTAAAATTAATTTCAGAAAATAATTTTACGGCTAACTGTTTTAGTTTTTTTATTATACATTTTTTGACAAATTTTACCATACAAGGCCAATAATATTGGCATTTTGTAATAAAAATTGTAATATTGCTCTAATTTTAGGTATTGGCTTTATAAAAATTGACGGTTGAAAAAATATTAAAAATACGTTATAATTATTACAATTATTAAGCAAAACAAAAATTTTGTTACAAATTTATAATTACGATGAAGGGTTGTGTTATATTGTTATTAAGGCCAAGCAAATATAAAGCAAAACATTTTGCGGAAAACCCTTGCGGCGCAAAAAATAAATTAAAAAAAGCTGTAACGGTTCTGTTTTCGGCTGCTGTTGTTGCAACGACAATACCTATTATTTCAATGTCGGCAAACGCACAGTCAACAATATTTGCCAAAACAACAGATTATCTTAATCTCAGAAACGGGGCAAGCGCTAACAGTAGTGTAATAGATGTTTTAAACAACGGCTCCGAGGTTGAGATTTTGGAAATTGAAAATTCCGGTTTTTGTAAGGTAAGAACGGAAAGCGGTACAGTGGGATACTGTTCGGCAGACTATCTTAACATTACAACTGATGCCAAAACCGTTTCTATGCTGAATATTTACAACAAAGCGTCAAAAAGCGGGAATGTTTTGAGAACCGTTTCACCGGGAATGACACTTGACGTTCTTTCGTTAGAGAACAATTCGTGGGCAAAAGTAAAGTTGGATAACGGTACAACAGGCTATGCCGAAACAGCTTATCTTACTTTTCTTTCGGAAAACGGCGATGCAGTCGGTGCTGTAAGGCAAGTTAACGCAGCAGTTAAAAATAATTTTTCTCTTTCGACAAACTCCCTTAAACTGAAAGTAAACGGTTCAATAAAGTTGGTTCCTCAATACGGTACCGGAACGATAAAATATAAATCGTCAAATTCTAATGTTGCCTCTGTTTCATCAAACGGTTGGGTACAGGGTATCAGCGAAGGCAGCGCAACAATTACGGCAACGGACAGCGGAACGAAGAAAACGGCAAAGTGTACGGTAAAAGTATATAAAACAGATTTTATGTCAATTACCGTTACTCCCAAATCTCAATCAATACTTACCTCAAAATCCTTTACGATAAAAGCGGTAACAAATCCGGAAACAACCGGAAAGGTTAAGTTTAAATCATCTGATACGTCAATAGCAAAGGTTGACGGAAACGGAAAGGTTACGGGCGTAAGTGCGGGCAAGGCAACGATAACCGCCTCGGATTCAACGGGACTTGTTTACGAAAAATGCACGGTTACTGTAACCTGTCCGGATAAAATAACGCTTTCCAAATCAAGCGTAAGCGTTAATGCCGGTTCTTCCGTTACAGTCAATGAAACCAAATCAAACTCATCTATGAGTATAAAATGGACGTCAAGCAACACCAATGTTGCAAGTGTAAACAACGGAAAAATAAGCGGACTTAAAGCCGGAACGGCAACAATTACCGCATCTGATTCGTCGGGTAAAGTTAAGGCAACATGTAAAGTAACCGTAAACGGAGTTTCGTCCGGTTCACTTTCTGTATCACATTCAACACGAACCACTTCGGCAGGAAAGACCATCTATATTAAAGGCTACGGTTCAGGAAAATGGGAAACCAGTGATTCAAGTATTGCAACAGTTTCGGAAGGATTTATTTATTGTAAAAAACCCGGAATGGCGGCGATTTCTTATGCCGACTCAAGCGGACATAAAGCAATTTGTGTTGTAAATGTTTACGAGGCGGCGCCTGTGCGTTTTGCTTACTCTTCTCCAAATTCCGCAACGCTTAATTCAAATGTAACGCTTGTAGCGATTACCGACAAAGACAGAACCGACGTGAAATTTGTAATTGATGTCGGAGGAAAAAATGTTGAGGTTAAGGCTACAAGTAAAACAACGGACGGAAACAACTATCTTTGGAAAGGTACATATAAGGCAACAAAGGCGGGTACTTTTAACGTAACGACTTACGCATACAAAAACAATTTGTGGAAAACGTGTGCGGACGGTAAATGCGATATTTATGTTGCTTCAAAAACAAACCCAAAGGAAACCGGTCTTAATAGACTTCGTGCAAGTGATAACGTAATAAAATTTATAGGCGAAAAAGAAGGTTTTGTATCTTCAATTACTTATGATACACTTGCTAATAATATTCCTACAATCGGTCACGGGTATGTTGTTTGGGCAGGAGGTGTTTTTTATAACAATCTTACAAAAAATGAAGGTTATGCGCTTTTGGTCGATGCCGTAAACAATGATGTTTATACATCTAAAGTTAATGATATGCTTATCAGCAACAAAATACGGTTTAACCAACAGCAGTTCGATTCGCTTGTATCATTCTCGTATAATCTGGGTACAGGTTGGACGTCATCTTCAGACTTAAAAAACATACTTCTTAATTCGTATGGTACCGTTTCAAGCGGCACAACAATGACTGCAACGGTTAATTCGGATACGGGTCTAAACCTGCGTAAAGAGCCTACCACATCATCGGCTTCAATAACTGTTCTTCCTTACGGAACAAAAGTTACTCTTGTTAGTACGACAAAATATAATAACGTATGGTACAAAGTAAAAACGTCCGACGGTAAAACAGGGTATTGCAGTGGTACATATCTCAATATTTCTTCGTCAGGCGGTTCGACCGGAAGAGATTTAAACTATGTAAACAAAAATGCTTTGATAAAGGAAATGCTTGCGTACCACCATGCAGGCAGTGTATGCTATTACGGACTTCTTTACAGACGTGCCGATGAGCTTGAAATGTTCCTTTACAACGACTATGTTGCAGACGGAAGGGAAAATAAACATAACTTCCCGGATCCCCCTTGTATTTCATTCCCATAAGGTTTAACAAACTTATACTAACAAAAGGTTCGGCATCTTATATATACAAGATGCCGAACCTTTTTGTGCGGCGCGGTGCCCGCGCTGTCGCTCGCTCCGCTCGCTCGTACTGCAAGCCAAAACTACATTCGCGCGGCGTAAGTTGATGTATCCATAATTAAAAGTTTCGGTCAAGCCTTTTCAAAGGCTTGCGGATTCCAAAGGCGGAGCCTTTGGCGGGTTTTTAAAGGGCAGAGCCCTTAACTGCGCAGGCAATTCGCGCTGTCGCTCACTCCGTTCGCTCGTACTGCAAGCCAAAACTACATTCGCGCGGCGTAAGTGTTGTTACCATTTAGTTTACGCCGCGTCAAAGCATTTATTGTTCAAGTTAAGAGTGAGCGGAGCGAACGACTTCGCGAATCGTGGGCGCAGGCACTGCGCTAAGGGCGGAGCCCTTAACTGCGCTCTCATTTCGCGTTGTCGCTCACTCCGTTCGCTCGTACTGCAAGCCAAAACTATATTCGCACGGCGTAAGCTGATACAGGTCGATTTTTTATACATTATTTTTTATTGACATCATTGCGACAAGACCGCCTCGTTTTCCTCCGCTTGCACGGTGTGAATATAAAAGTCCGCTGTTGCATTTTGTACATACATCGCTTATGGTTATATTAATACTTAAAAGTCCGGATTCAAGCAACATTCGTCTGTTTGTTTCCTTTAAATCGACAAGATATTTTCCGTGTCCAAGGCTTTTCGTAAAATATGCGGGTTTTAGCTCTGTAAGGCTTGCAAAACGTTCATATACCGGAGTGTCAACCTCATAACAGCATTGACCTATTGCAGGTCCTACAACGGCAATAATATCCGTTGGATCGCATCCGTATCTTTTGCACATTGCATCAACGGTTATTTCACCTATTTTGCCGATTGTACCGCGCCATCCGGCATGTGCAAGTGCTATAACCTTTCTTTCGGGATCGGCAAAAAATAGGGGAGTACAGTCCGCATAATGGGTGACAAGTGTTACGTTAGGTTCGTTTGTAATAAGTGCGTCAACGCTTTTTATATCGTGTTCACGATAAATTCCTATGCCGCAATCTTGTTTTGTGACAAAACGGACATTCGTGTTATGATCCTGAGAAGAACTTATAAGCGTATTGTAATCAAAGCCCGCCGCCTTACAAAAAATCTTGTAATTTTCCGTAACTCTTTCCGGATTATCACCTCTTTTAAAATTAAGATTCATTGACTTAAATTCGCCTTCGCTTACCCCTCCGATTCTCGTTGAAAATGCGTGATTTACAAAATCAAGCCTCGAAAGTGACGGAAAAGTCAAAAAGCCTACTCCGTCAACAAAGTTCAAATTTGTGTTTTTACTTTTGAAAACCATAATTCTATACCCCTTAAAAATAAATTACGGTATTTACATACCAAAATATATAGTGTTATAATTATTAAAAAGAAAAAGGAGAGTTTTTTATGCTATTACCTAAACCCTTAAAAAGAAAAAAACTTTTTGGAAATAATATTACTCCAAGCTGTGAGTATTGCGAGTTTTCAACAAAAAATAACGACGGTAAACCGTTGTGTCAATTCGGAACAAATTCCGTTGATACTCCGTGCAAAAGGTATTCTTATGACCCTTTGAAGCGTCAACCTAAGCCTGTTCCGACACTTCCGAAATTTACCGCCGATGATTTTAAGCTGTAAAAAATTGTTATTCGCTTTTTATTTCCTGTTTAACTTCGGTTTTAACCGTGTCATCGTTTTCTTCACTGTATTTGTCCGCAACAATTTCTATAATTGACGTGCAGTGAGGACAACGTGTGGCTTTTATATCTATTTCACTCATACAAAAAGGACATTGTTTTGTTGTCGGTTCTATTTCCTTGTTCTTTCCGGATAGTGACATAACTTTGTTTACCGCCTTAACAACGGCAAATATAATTGCAGCCATAATAAGGAAATTTATAACTGCGGAAATAAAGCTGCCGAATTTAAATGTTTGAACATTGAGGACTTTTGTCATTTCTTCTATTGAATTTACACCGATGGCTTTACTTATTACAAACTGTATCAGAGGGGTAATTAAATCATCACACAATGAAGAAACTATTCCCTGAAAAGCACCGCCGATGATAACGCCGACAGCAAGATCAAGAACATTGCCTCTCATTATAAATTCTTTAAATTCTTCCATTAATTTTTTCATAATAGTTTTTTCCTTCCCGAATTATTAATATCCTGTAATTCCGTTTATGGATTCATCGTTTACTATCCATTCGTTTACGTCTATTACCGTATAATGCTCTTTGTTGTTTCTTATAATTACATTATTAATTCCGGAATTTATTATCATACGTTTACACAATGAGCAGGCAGACGCATTTTCCACATACTGTCCTGTTTTTGCATCTTTACCCACAAGGTACATAGTAGAGCCTATCATATCCTCTCTTGCGGCATGAATAATAGCGTTCTGTTCGGCATGTACAGAACGGCAGAGTTCATAGCGTTCACCTCGCGGTACTTTAAGATTTTCACGCACGCAAACCCCAAGGTCTATGCAGTTCTTTCTTCCTCGTGGAGCACCGACATAGCCTGTTGATATGATTTGGTCATTTTTTACGATTATTGCACCGTAATTTCTTCGCAGACACGTTCCGCGTTCCAAAACGGTTTCGGCAATATCAAGGTAATAGTTAATTTTGTCGGTTCTCATATTCGCACATCCCATATTTTTATAAATACAGTATAAAACAAAAATCCGTATATTGCAAGTATTTAAGAAAGTAAAAATACGATAAAGTTTTTACACAAAAACAATAATTGTGCTATGCTTTATTTGGTAAACAAGACGAAAATCAAATATGATTTTTTTGAGCAAAAATAATAAACCGAGAAATGCAATTATTTCTCGGTTTCAGCCTGTCGAAAAAGCTCAGCAAAAGCTGGGCTTTTTGCTGTATTTATGGTATAATAAATATGGTGATGAAAATGCTGGAAAAGAACGTAGAAAACAGAGGACAAATAGAATATGTATGCTTAGAAACCCTCGTA
>CANQBK010000108.1 GCA_947589485.1 uncultured Clostridia bacterium
GCTCGATGTCCTGCCTTTGATTAGCTTTACCGCCTTGTGAACTCCAAACTGCGGGTCTGCTTCCATCAGCAAATGCACATGATCCGGCATGATTTCCATCTCAATGACTTCGATACGGTTTTCCTCACACACATCGCGGATGAGTTCTTTTAGTCTCGTATCGACACCGTTGACCAAGACCTTACGGCGATATTTTGGACACCAAACCACATAGTATTTGCAGGAATAGACTACATTCCGATTGTTCTTGTATTCCATGTGTATATTATACCATACACCCCTATCTATTGCGAGAGATTTCCGAAAAATTATTGCGCCTTATATCCCCATACCTAAAGGTAGGGGCTTTACGGCGCGTTGGGTAAACCTTGCCCATCAGCGAATCGAACAATGTATTCTTTTCCAAAAGAATATATTTCACCGCTTCACTTACTCCAAAGATACTCCACTCAGTAGGAAATTCTGTATCTATGATTTGACATATTCTGCTCACAAGAAACGGATAACCGCTTGTGTAATCATAGATTTCTCGTGCTATCTGCTGTGTATTCATTCCGGTATGGTGATCGTTTTCGTATTCATCAAGCATACCCGCAATTCCTTGAGCCGACAAACTCATATCAATATTAAAATCGGACGCAATATTCCACGGACTGTTAAATTTATGAGAGTCTTCGGGGCAAATTCTTCTCTTTAGATTTTTAATATCAGTAACGCCGGCGAGTATAACAGCTTGAAAAGTTGCAGCTCTCTTTGTAGTTCTTGCTGTATATCCGTCCCTCAACTGAGCCAAGAAATCCAAAAACACTTGATTATTGGCAGCACTGTCAACTTCGTCAATAATCAAAACAACAGGATTTTCCGAGGTTTTACACCACCTTTTAAACACTCTAAAAAGATCTGACATACGTACCTTTTCGGATTCTTTTTTGCAAATAGAATCTAAAGCATCAATATATGTTTGGGGTATTTCCAAATAATTAAATTCAAACTCATCAATCAACATTTGAGCAAAAGCTTGAGAAAATGTACCGCCGCTTGAAAATGAACCATAATCTAAGCCCTGAAAATCCACACTCAAAACAACATATATTTCTTTAAGTCTTTTTGCCAGAGCTGTCAATGTTGTAGTTTTTCCGTATTGACGTGATCTATTGATGGTGAAATATTTTCCTTCATCAACCATAACTTTCATCTTTTCTACTCTTTCGGAAATATCCACCATATAATTATTCTCCGGCGTACACACACCTGTTGTTGTAAATGTTTTCATATTGCTCACCACCGATATAAAAATAGTCCTTAATTCTATTTTAGCATAAGCCAAACATTTAATCAAAATATTTTTAACCTTTTATTACACTCGCATAATAAAAGTGTAATAATTTCACTGAAAAGATAATAACTTTCCTATGTGTTCTCTTCATCGGCAATATCACTATGAGGTTACCAATCACCTCTTATAAACCGGTGAAACTGATGTTATATAAAAATATGTAACACATCATTGACAAACCTACAAAAAGTTGGCTTATGATATTTGACAGGTCGGAATTTGACTATTTTTCATAGAACACCAAGCATTGTCCATCTTCGCAATAAGCAACAAATCTATCATATTGAGGCGGCACAATATAAAAATCACCACCTGCTAATCCGTCTATCTCACTTAATACTGCAATCATCTCTTCAATATAGCCTTCATAAACCCAACCATCCTGTAAAATTAAAAAAAGTTTCTTAGACCAATCATAATGGAGATTGTCCTTGATGCTTCTGAGCATATTAACCCATCCTGCACTTTCGCTTATCATACCGGTTTTCTTCAACTCTTTTCTGAAGTTAAGCCAGCAATAGTTTAATATCGGTTGAGAATTATTTTTATGATCAACGAATGAATAATAAAATCTATTTATTACCTTTTGAAAATTTGTTTTGGAGTATTCATAAAATCTGTTTCGATCAATATTTAATTCCTTTACAATCGATTCGATTTCTATCCTGCTCCAATATCTGGTTGGTTGCTTCTTCAATTTCTCTCGCCATTGTTCCATTATTATCCCAAATCCCTGTTTTAGTCTTTATTATACGACAAATTTTAATTTATCGTACTATCAGTTTTTATTATAGCATAAATAACCATTAGAAAACCATATATTTTCAAAAATAGTGGTACTGCAAGTTCCGTACAGGAGGTCAATTACAATGTAGTAAAACAAACCGCAGACTGTCAACAGGATTAAGTGGAAAGAGGAAGAAATTTAATGAAAATATGATAGGAAAGTTAGCGTGATTGTGGTATTATAGTTATAGTTAGCATTAAAGTAAGGATTTGGAGAAAATTCAATATGATTTATAGGTTAGCTAAAGAAACGGACATAGATAAAATATGCTTTTTGGTTGAAAACGCAGTGAAAAAAATGGAAAGTCAACAAATTTTTCAATGGGATAACTTATATCCAACAAAATCTGATTTTCTTGATGATATAAGGGCTTTAAGTGTCATCAACTATAATATATAACAAAATCCCCGAATTACCGATTTCAAAACCGATAATTCGGGGATTTTTCGGGGATAAAAATAAAAAAGCCGCTTATTATGCGACTTTTAAAAGATATGGTCGAGGTGACTGGATTCGAACCAGCGGCCTCTACGTCCCGAACGTAGCGCTCCACCAAACTGAGCTACACCTCGTTTTAAATTAAGCCTTGAACACATAATTCAAGGCTTAAATGGCTGCGGAATAGGGATTCGAACCCCAACAAACAGAGTCAGAGTCTGTCGTGCTACCGTTACACAATTCCGCAATCTGTAATGCTTTCGCAAGAACGTTACTTATTATAACTCATAATGAATTGTTTGTCAATACTTTTTTCGATTTTTCATAAATTTTCATAAATTTATTTTTAACGGCAGGTTTTCAGGATATTTTCAGCGGCTTTTATCCCGTCAACGGCAGCCGACATTATGCCTCCCGCAAAGCCTGCACCCTCGCCGCAGGGATAAAGACCTTTAAGCGATACCGACTGCATTGTTTCGTCACGAATAATTCTTACGGGTGATGAGCTTCTGCTTTCAACGGCGGTCAATACTGCGTCACCGTATGCAAATCCGGAAAATTTTTCATCCATCATAATAATTCCCTCTCTTAGAGAATCCGTCATAAATTCAGGCAGTATGCCGCAAAGGTCGGTAAGCTCAACGCCCGGCTTATAGCTTGGTACAATCGAACCGATAGATGTTGTTTTTTGTTTTTTTATAAAATCACATACACGCTGAACCGGAGCAAAGCCGTTACTGCCGCCTCCCAAAAATGCGCTCCGTTCTAATCTGCGCTGTAGCTCTATTCCCGCAAGTATATCGTCACTTCCAAAATCTGAAGTATTTATACCCACCAACAATGCGGAATTTGAATTAATACCGTCACGGGCAAATTCGCTCATACCGTTTGTAACTACATGTCCTTGTTCGCTTGCGGCTCCCACAACTACACCGCCCGGACACATACAAAACGTATATACTCCCCTGCCATTGTTCAAATGAACAGCCAGCTTATAATCCGCGGCGGAAAGGTACGGGCTGTTATACAACTCACCGTAACGGTTAATGTTTATGCTTTCCTGCAAATGCTCAATACGGACACCCATTGCAAAAGGCTTTTGCTGCATTGCGATGCCGGTTTCAAAGAGCATTTTAAACGTATCCCTGGCGCTATGTCCAACCGCAAGAACTATATTATCTGTTTCAACAGTATATTTCCCGCCTTTTGACATAACAACGGCACCCTTTACACTGCCCTCAACCGATTCGATACCTACAAGTCGGGTTTCAAAAAGAACATCACCGCCCAAAGAAATAATTTCTTTTCTGATTCTTTTAATCATATCTTTTAACATATCGGTTCCGATATGCGGCTTTGCAAGGTACAAAATCTCCTTGGGCGCTCCGTGTGCGGCAAATTCCAAAAGAACTTTTCTTATTCGGCTGTCCTTTGTTCCGGTATTGAGTTTGCCGTCAGAAAAAGTTCCGGCTCCTCCCTCTCCAAATTGAACATTGCTTACTTCGTCAAGTCCGCCGCCGCTCCAAAATTTTTCGACATCGGCGGTACGTCTGTCAACATCGCGTCCACGTTCAATCATAATAGGTCTTTGCCCCATTCGGGCAAGTATAAGCGCCGCAAAAAGCCCACAAGGACCGCTGCCGACAATTACGGGGCGTTTTTCAAGCGGCTTTGATGGCGGCAGCGTATATTTATATTCATCGACAATGCTTGCGCTGCGGCAATTTTTTACAGCTTTATTTTCGTTTCCGAATAATTTTACATCTATTGTAGTTTCAAAATGAATATTGTTCTTTCTTCTTGCGTCCGTACTTCGCCTGTAAAGAGATGCACACTCTATTTCCGAAACAGAAATATTCAATTTTTTCGCAGCCGCTTTTTTAACGGTTTCATCGTTATAATCAAGCGGTAAAGATATATTGTTTATTCTTATCATAGCAGCCTCTTATTTCATATATTTTGCGGGTATCATTGCACTTCCGAAAGCGAAATGAAGATTATATCCACCACATTCGCCATCGACATCAAGCAGCTCACCAACAACAAACAAATTTTCAATTTTGTTCGACATAAGCGTAACGGGGTCAATATAATCGGAATTTATTCCTCCCGCACTGACCTGCGCCGACTTGTAGCTGTTAGTTATAATCGGAGTAAATTCAAATTTTTTAACCCCGAAAACAATTTTTTTAATATCACTGTCGGTTAGCCTAAAACAGGGCTTTGAATCAAGTCCGCAATATCGGGCAATTGTTTGTGACAGTTTTTTATTCAGAGCCGCCGAGAGCAAAACGTCCGATTTGTATGACGCAAAAATTTTTCTGCATTTGCACAAATACTCATACAACTCATTGTACGAATATTCGTTCATAACGTCAACGGAGATTTTAATTTTACCGTATGATGTTCCGCAGATTTTCCCTAATCTGAAAAATTCATTTACAAAACGGGAAATTTCAAATACGCATATTCCCGAAAGACCATAATCCGTAAATTGAATTTCACCTTTAACCGATTTTAACGGTTTTTCGTCCGCAATCAGTGAAACCTTGCCTTTTGTGCGTACACCTTTAAGATTTTTATATTTTTCTTTTGTTGATATAGGCGACAGCGCAGGAAAAAGCGGCGATGATTCTATACCGAGCTTGCTTAAAATGCCGTAACCGCTGCCGTTTGCCCCAAGCAAAGGTGACGCTTGCGAACCTGTCGCGAATACAACATACTTTGCCCTTACCGTCAATGTTTTTGACGATATTAAAAAAACATTGTTTTTCTTTTGTACATCGGTTATCAAAAAGTCACAAATTTCCTCAACACCAAGTCTTTCACATTCAAGTCTTAATCCGTCAAGTACCGTGGTTGCCTGGTTGCTGTAAGGGTACATTCTCCCCTCGCCGTCACTGCGGAATATTATTCCCATACCGCCAAAAAACCTTTCGGATTCCTCGACCGAAAATTCCGACAAAACAGAATCTATAATGGACTTGTCGCCGTAATAATGTTCCGATGACATATTAATATTTGTTATGTTACATCTTCCGTTTCCTGTTGCAAGCAGTTTTCGTCCCGTGCGCGGCTGGCGTTCAATTATTACCGTACTTCCCTTTCCTAATTTTTCGGAACAGGCTATTGCGGCTGCAAGTCCTGAAGCACCTCCGCCGATTATCGCCGTTTTTACGTTTTTATAATCCATAATACACCCGATTTTTAAATCGTCCACAGCAGTTGACCGAATGAGGACGAATTTTTTTATATAATAACATATATTTACTTCCCTTGCAACACAACAAGTGTTATGTACCAGGGCAACAGCATTTACTTTAAAGGATCAAAAAGGATTTTTAAAAGAAAATCAGGATTAAGAACAGCGGAAAACATAATGCGTTTTTTGCTCATACGATCAAATTGAGCCTGAGAGGCAAGCTTTAATGCAAACTTCCGC
>CANQBK010000109.1 GCA_947589485.1 uncultured Clostridia bacterium
CAAATGCCCTATCTAAGCGGTTTTAACTTGGTTGCGGGGGAAGGACTTGAACCAACGACCTCCGGGTTATGAGGAATTCCTTAATATAATTAACAATATGACTTCGAGCTGAACATCTTGAAAATGGGCGATATAGAATCAAAACCAAAACGTTAAAATATGGAATGTTCTGATTTGCCCTATTTTTGAGCAAATAGAAAGGGGTTGTATTGGGGTCAACAAATTCGTGATTTGTCATTTTTATACTTTGTTGATTCTTCCTGTAAATTTGAGGTGTGAGTTGTCTGGCTATGCTTTATCGCAGAGGGAGAAGATTTTAGCACTCTCACCATATAGCTGCTAAGCGAGACGGCATCAATTTGTCAAAAACAACGAAAGTGTTCGGCTATTTTTAAAACATATTGACAAATGCGACGTGCTGGTTATAATGAAGGACGACAGTCTGAAAGGAGGCAAAGGTTAAAAGGCTGGTAAAATTCCCCTTTAATTATGCATCATCTTGCATGAAAGGCGATTAGCATAGCGTTGCATTGAAACGAACTGCTTTGATATGTATGGTATGGTGTGGATTGTAGCATGGCTAAAGCGATGTTGCCGATTCAAATTATAATTTAAAGGAGAATGTATTATGAATAATCTTTTTTCAGAAGACTTTACTTTTCATTTAGGCTGGAATACCTTCAATGAGAAATTTGTCAATGACGTCATTGATAATAATGAGCTTCTGCATTGGAAGGGTCAAGACAAATAGTCATTGGATTGGAAATTGCAGACTGGCGGTTTTCCATTTGCTCCACCTCTTATGCTGTTTTTGTCAATGCCCCGACAGGTTCGGGTAAGAATTACTTTGTTCTTCATAATCTGCGAATTCATGCACTGAGATTGCGCTTGACGCTCAAATGCGTAAAGAACTGGTCGAAATAACCGGTGTAGAGTCAAGACCCGACAAAGAATTTATTCTTGACGAGTATACGGAGGATTTCGGCAATATCACGGTTACAACATACCAAAAAGTAGCAAAGGAGTTTTTTAAAAGACATTACCCGCTAGCACTACCTCGATATTCACCATATCCATTTGATTATGTAGTCTTAGACGAGGCGCATTTTTTCGTTGCTGACGCTCTCTTTAATCCGCATACAGGATACTTGCTTGATGCATTAGTTTTCACATTTTATAACTGCACTCGGATTTACATGAGTGCGACGTTTGAAGAAGTTCTTGCTCCAATATGTCATTCGGAACAAAAGTTCTTTGATCGATACTTTACTTCTGAGCGTACGCAAGAAGCTTACGAGAAGTATTGGAGTGCGGACGTTTTAAGAAATCCCGTTGGCTGTCACATTGATGTGATGGAACAGTGTAGGCTTGCCTATCGTTTCAATCGAGATTTCAGTTCGTATTGGTCTCATTTCTTCGAGGATTTAGATGAAATCGAAGAAGCTATTGCTTCAGATTTTCTGGGCAAGGCAAAATGGATAATTTTCGTCAATTCCAGAGATGAAGGCATACAACTCGTCAGGAATTTAAATAGCGAGTTTAAAAAGTATTGCGATGAAAGAATTAAAGAGTACAAAAAAGATTGTGATAACTTTACCTCAATCGAAATTGAGGTAAAGAAACCATATCAGGATTTTGCTGTCTTTATTGACAGGTACTCTCGACACAAGGACGACGTAAGCGGTGAGATATGGCGCAAGCTTATCAACACCGGAGTTTTTCCCTGCAAGATTTTGGTTGCCACTTCAGTTCTGGACAATGGGTTTAGTATTAAGGACGATAACGTAAAAAATATCGTCATTTGTACTGACGACAAAGTTGAGTTCATACAGGAACTTGGACGTCGGCGTATTCTTAGTGATCAGGATTCCGTGGAGCTTTATATCCGCAAAGTAACTCCTATGTCGTTAAGTATCAGAAAAAGATATCTTGAAAGACAGCTTGAATTCTATGAAATCGCTTATGGTGGACTTCAGGTTCCTGAACTTCAGATTCCTGAAGATGAAAAGAAAAATCCTCAGCTTGCTTTGGCAGTCAAAACAATTTGTAATCATTATGGTTATAATGATTTTGAGTATCTTACCTTTACAATGGAGTCGTCCAACGAATTGGAAATTCACGCCAATTATCTTGCAAGGTGGAAGATTATCTGCCTAAAAAGAGAAAACGAGCGGTATGAGGAACTTGTAGCTCAGTACGGTCAGGAAGCCGCCTCAGTGATTTATAAAGCTGAATGGATTGACCTTGATCCTGCGAGGGCTGTGCAGATTTCAGAACTCGGCTCTGCCCCAATGGTAGATTTGATTGACTTTTTGGAGGAATATGTATCTTCTAAATTCAATCTTTATCTAAGCGACCATTCTTTTGAGATTTTTTCAAGAGCATTTCAAGAATTATTCCACTCTGCTTTTCCAGAGGAAAAAATTAACTCTGGGAAAAACAGAGATTATTGGAAGGCAGAGGCGATCCGTAATCATCTTAATAAGATCAATGGCTCGCTGAAATCTTCCGTAAAATATATTCTTTAAACAGTTTCAGGCAGTAAAAATGAAAAATGTTACCGCTTAGAAAGGCGTTAACAGAAAGCGACCGCTTAAATGCGGTACAACTAAGGGATTTATGATCTCTGGAAAATTCGGCATAGTCGTGAAATGCGGCTATGCCGTTTTTTGCTCTTTTGTGACTGGCTGGTCAAACTCTCCTATGCAATTCTATATGATGAGGATACGCTAGACTTTGTAGCCACCCACGCGCTTGGTCTGGTAGAATTAGACCTTTTCTACGAAGATCCCGGCGGTCAGTTTCTGGATGTCTGTGTACTTTAGCACAATGGCGAGAAAACTGTCAACATTGGTGCCGCGTTCTTTCTATAATGCAATTAGGGCTTTCAGTTCAGCCACATGGCTTTCCAGCATGTACTGTTCCCCCTCATAGTTGGCGCTCATCCGGCTGAACCGCTCGTCGGGGGCCTTACCCTCGATGTTGTCCTCGTACCGCTGCTTCAAAATCCGTAAAAGTTGAAAGATCGTCTACGCTTGTCCGTCGGTTCGTTCCAGGGATATACGGCACCTTTGTCTGTATGCCGAGGCGTTGTTCGTATTTCCAGTTGCAGAAGCGCCCGCTCAATTTTAAGAACGGAGGTATTTTGTCATGTTGAACTTGCATTGTGTTTTTCCCTTCGATTTTAATGCCCTCATATATAGACCACGAAAACGGCATTTGTTAACCCATCATATACGGAAAAATTTAAAAATTCTTGTGCGGATACGTCGCAGAGCATAATTTGTGGATCCCGCTTTTTGCCATGCGCAGAAAGCAAAGGCGTTTTGGCACCCTCTAAACAAAAAAAGAAGCCGTCTCACAAAATAATCTGCAAAACGGCTGCCCAGATATTGAAAATATCACGCTAATGTGATAATACTTATATAATGATTGAATGGGATATGATTGAAAGCATATACCGCACGCTTAACTTCGGCGTGGAGGATATTCCGGAATTTATTGGCGAGAACGAAAAATAGATTAAAAGGAAAAGGGATATCTATGATCTGCTTTAATAAAAATCTTGCAAATTGCGCAAGAACAATTATTAATACTCGAAGCACAACTGACGAAGTCAAGGCGGCAAGTGATATCGCTCAAGTTGAAAATATGCTCGCTACCATTGACCAGCAATTGAACGCGTTCGGCATGATTTTTCCGGAATTATATAATAGCGCAATCGAGTTGGACAACCAGCTACGCCAAGATTATAAAGAGATAGATGCACTGCAAGTGTGTGCAAACCGACTTGGTTCTTTATTGCTCAGCCATAATCAGACAGTAAATTCAAGCAATGATATACTGCATCGTTTGAGAATGGATGTACGCGGAATTTTCGTTGCAACTTTGCTTAAGCATAAGGGTATAGAGAGAATCGATGAATCTCTCCAACAGGTGACCAATCCGGGCGAGTAATGGTCTTCTCACGATGTGTATGCTGATGATAGTCCTATTTTACCACTTTTCAACAAGCCTTTATTTACTGTGAAATGAAGAAAGCATAGGCAAACATCTGTTGCACACGTAACTGCGATATGGACGATATTCTGCAATTTGTGCCTGAAACTAACGATAGAGGAGGCAAATTATGAGCGAAAAAAGGTATCAGGTATTTATTAGTTCAACTTTCTCTGACTTGCTCAATGAGCGGAAAATGATTCTTGATTTGTTACTTATGGCAGACTGTATTCCGGCAGGCATGGAGGCTTTTGCAGCTGCAGATGCGGAACAGTTTGATATAATCAAGAAAGTAATAGATTTGTGTGATTATTATGTGCTGATCATCGGAAAAAGATATGGTACAGTCCACTCGTCTTCGGCGCATAAAAAATAGCGGTCGCTGCTGTTCCAGAAGGAGACGAACAGGTCGCCGTCCTCGGTACGAATGGGTTGCTGTTCAAAATGCTCGCCAAATCCGTCCGAACACTGACCGACCAGCCATTCCTTGAATTTTTCAGTTTCATTCTCGGACAGCGCTTCTTTGAATCGGCAATCGATCCTGCCGTACAGCTTTCCTTTGTATTCATCGACCGTCCATGCGGCAGAGACGAGTTTTTCCTTGATTGCCTCGTCGTCATCATAAAACTGCGCCATTTCGTCCTCCGGTGAGGACTGCTCCATTTCCAGCAGTTCACGGATATCCCATGCGTAGCTTTTCAGAAAAAGGTTTCCGACAGGCGTTAGATCCCCGTACTCGGCGTCCTCAATATTGCCTTCCAACGGGCAGAAGAACGACATTTTCACCGGTCCGGTCTGTTCGGTCATCTCTCTGATGTCCCGGAGCAGTTCCGCTGTGTTGGCGTATTGATCGTATAGCAGGTTCTGTTCCAGCTCCTGCCGAATATCTTCGTCCGCATTCAGCACGGCAAAGGCTGCGGTGTTGGCGTCTGCCAGCGTACTGCTCTCACCCAACAATAAGAGCAGATGGTTGCCAATATCGCTGTCCGCATAGAGCTTGACTCGGATATCGTCGCCCTCGTTGTCGGTCAGCGGAATCCTTTCAGGCGCTTTGCGGCTGCCAATGGAATTCAGTTCCTCGTAAATTTTGAGATAATCCTTCGGGAATTCCGTAACCAGCGTGTTTTCTTTATAGGTAATAATCGCATTGAGCAGTGCCATTTTTACATTCCCCCCATCGTTATATCCTCGTCGGAATCGAGTATCTCGGAAAGCTCCGCGCCATTCTGCATACAGACAAAGCCGGACGATATAAATTCGCCGCCGCTCGCTTCCGCCAAATATTCGCCAAACCCATTGAAATCAAAGAAATCTTCCAATTCGAGATTCAGATCATATTTCGGATCGGTTTCCGCAAAATAACGCCCGACGGTTTCATAATCCTCGGCGTCCTTGATAAAGACGAAATCACCGATATGCTCGGCAAGTGCGATCAGATCCTTTGTGCTGTCCACATCGGCATACTCCGCCACGGCGGTCAGCTTATCCAAATCCATATCCGCACAGTTGACGGCTTCGGCAAGTCGGTTCACTTCGTAAATCCCTTCCGTGCGGCAAAGGTCTTTCATCCGTTTTTCCCATGCCGGATTGTTTGTCGTAAAGTCGGTCAGGCTGATTTCGCAGCTATCCTCACCATCTGCGCCGAGCCTGCGGAACGCCTTGTCGATGGCAAGAGATTCACACGGCAGATAGAGGTATTCCGCTTTATCTTTGTATTTCGCTTCCGCAATGACAAGCACGCCGCTGTCGTACACATAAGCCGGGAACACCTGCCCGTCGTAAACTTCTTCAAACGGACGGCTTTTGTCCTTGAAAAAGAGACCGTGTTCGGTAAAAACGCCTTCGCCGGACTGCAGCAGTTTTCTTCCGATCTCGGCATACTTGGGATTGTCGGTATCATCCGCAGGCATACCGCCTTGCGTATTCAGCGTGTATTCTATGCCCACCTTCTGCATATCCCCGACATTCTGAATGAG
>CANQBK010000110.1 GCA_947589485.1 uncultured Clostridia bacterium
TTTCCGAGCTGTTTGCGACAGCTTTGTTATAATAACACTTTGTTTCTTTTTTGTCAACACCTTTTTTTATTTTTTTGCCCCTTTTCTACTTTGAGTATAAATTTTCCTTTTTTTATTTTATATCTCCACGTTTTTTTACTATTTGTAATTTATATGTATTGAATTTACAGAAACAAAAACCGTTTCCGCAGTCAAGCATACACCGATGTGTGCGAAAACAGTTTTCAGTACAATCGCATAAAACAAAAATTATTCCTCTGAAGCGAGCTTTAGTTTTATTCTGATTGTCATATTTGATTCGTTCTTTAATACAGATACGCTTTCTTTTTTTATTTTATGGCTGTCGTCAAGCCTTTTATTTGCCGAATCGACATAATAATAAAACCTGTGCGGAGATTTGTAAAACATCTTATCGACATATTCAGCGTATGACATTTTGTTCCCAAAGCGTATAGGCAAAATATTATTGTTGTTTTCAATATTTTGTACTATCTTATCTATTATTTCCTTATCGCTTTTTTCGTCGAAATTTTCCAAACTGCACCCTTCTACCGTATAATAGTTCAATTTGAGTGAATCACATTTGGGTACATAAAAGTTATATTTTATTGTTACGTCCTCGGTATGCCCGTTTCTTGTCAGCACCGAGTTTATATCCTCATCTATTATATGGTCCATTTCTATTCTTTCGGTTGTCACGTTAAAATATTCGTAATCAACGGTACCATCGTCATTGTCATCCCACGTTGAATCAAGGTGGTACCATTCTCCGCCCAACTTAACAACATTCCATATATGTGCAACACCGTCGCCTGTTCCTCTTACGGTACTGCACGGTATACCTGCAAGATTAAGCAAAATCTGAATGGACTTTGCATAGCCCTCACAAACTGCCTCTCCCTCAACAAGTGCGCCGTATGCCGAAAAATACGTCCAGCCGTCGTCGGAATCCGTTACTCCGGACTTGTACCTGCAATTTTCAAGAACAGTATTATATATTTTTTTCTCACGCTCATACTCGGACATTTCTCCGTTAAGCGAGGACATTATTTCGTCTATTTTATTTTGGAAACGCACAATGTATTTACTGCAATCATTTGATGATAAAACAGAATAAAATTCCACTATGGTATCATCTTCGCTGTATGCGTATCCAAACAAATTTTCAAACCAAAATATCTGAGGGTTATCGTAAACAAATGCGTTCACAACTTCCCTTATTTCAAATTCGGACATTTTGCTTCCTATAACCTTTACCCTAGCCGTTCTGTAATGACCGTTTTCATCTTTCTCGTTGGTAATGGAATATATATTTTCTTTAATTTTTTCATACAGATATTTTTTCTCATCTGTATCGAGTGCATTGTAACCGTCTTGCGAAACAATCTTTTCATAGTCATCGGAGCTTACAGAAGTAAGGCCGTCAATTTTTTTATAATCATCGTCCAAGGCTTCTTCGCCGCCGCTTATAACAATATTTTCTATATGTTTATAGCTTTCCTGCTTGCTTTTTGAAGTGTTTATGACCAACAGTGTACAGGCAATAATTAAAACCGCAGAAAAACAAAAAAACAACAAATACAGCAGTCTTGAAACAATCTTTTTCATATATTCACCATATCTTTAACTATCCCAAAATTACACAAAACAGGCAGAGCGCATAATGTCTGCCGTTTACGCCGCACTAAGGCTCATATTATGTACCGAATTTACTTCCTTACACCCTGCTTCCTTTGCTGAAGCATTTTTAAACTCTGTCTTGTCTTTTTAAGATTAGCAAGGTTTTCGGACATCTGTTCATCGGCTTTTCTAAGAATCTCATCAACATAAGCATTTGCAGCCTGTTTTATCTTTGCCGATTCATTTTCCGCATTAAAAATAATTTCGTCCGCTTTTTTCTGTGCTTGTTTAACAATCTCGTTCTGAGAAACCAGACCTTTTGCTCTTTCCTCTGCTCTCTGAACTATGGCTTCAGCCTCTTCCTTAGATTTTGCTATAATATTGCTTCTGTCTGCGGCAATATTTTTTGCCTGCCGAACCTCCTGAGGGAGATTAGTTCTCATCTCTTCTATAATTTCTTTTATTCTTTCGGTGTTTACCAGTGTTTTACCGCCGCTTAAGGGAAGCGATATTGCACCTTCAACAATTTCCTGCAATTCATCAATAAGCATATCCATTTTCATTTCAAATTACTCCTTTGCTTTATTCTCAATAAAATTTCCTCCCGTACACATTCCGGCACAAACGGGGATATATCCCCTCCAAGCATACCCACCTGTTTTACAATGCTTGAGCTGAGGTACATATTTTCCGAGCTTGTTGTCAGGAAAACTGTTTCAACGTTCGGGTTCAGCTTGTTGTTGGTCAGTGACATCTGAAATTCATATTCAAAATCCGAAACAGCCCTTAAACCTCTTACAATAACTGCGGCATTCCTTTGCTTTGCGTACTCAACAAGCAAGCCGTCAAAACCGGCTATTTCGACATTTTTTATATCTTTGATTGATTTCCTCAAAAAATCAATTCTTTCATCAACCGTGAACCACGGTTTTTTATCCAAATTTACAAGTACCGCCACAATAACACGGTCAAATAATTTAGATGCACGTTTAATTATATCAATGTGTCCAAGTGTTACCGGGTCAAAACTGCCCGGACAAATTGCCGTTATCATATTTATTCCACTCCCTTGTGCGAATATACGGTAACAGCTATTTTACCGTATCTGTAATTTTTTTTTGCCGCGAAATTTCCCACCTCATCGGGAATTTTTTCGTCAATCGGATGTTCACAGATAATATATCCGCTTTTATTCATAACGTCAGATGTTTTCAAAAGTGCTTTTTCCAAAAGACCTGTCCTGTACGGAGGGTCGAGAAAAGCTATGTCAAAACGCTCTGACGTTTCGGACAGAAAACCCAATGTGTCCGTATTTTTTGTAACCGCTCTGTCGGAAAGTCCTGCGGCGTCAAGATTCCTTTTCACCGTTTCCATAGATTTCCTGCTCTTATCAATAAAATATGCGGTTCTTGCACCTCGGCTAAGTGCCTCTATTCCCATTTGACCCGAACCTGCAAATGCGTCAAGAAACACACTGTCCTCAACCGAAAATTGTATTATGCTGAACACTGCCTCTTTAACATTTGCAGTTGTGGGGCGGACGTCGTTTCCCGCAAGCGTTTCAAGACGTCTGCCCTTTGCTGTTCCTGTAATAACTCTCATTTGTCCACTTTCCTTAATCAGGATTTTTATATAAAATCACACATATAATTATCCGTAAAAATATGCCGAATGTCAATAGCTTTTTAAAATAACTTGCAATAACGGCGGTTATTTATTTTCGTCATCATTAATTCTGTTTATAATTCTGCCGTCATCGTAATGATAATACCTATATACTGCCTCTGCGGCGGGACGGTTCATACCCCTGACATTCATAAGCTCCTCTATGTCGGCTTCTTTTATACGTTTAAGTGTTTTGAAGTATGACAGCAGAGCTTTTGCACGTTCAGTCCCTATACCGTCAATATTTGTAAGAGATG
The DNA here is from genome assembly GCA_947589485.1 of uncultured Clostridia bacterium. Classification (GTDB taxonomy): domain Bacteria; phylum Bacillota; class Clostridia; order Oscillospirales; family Acutalibacteraceae; genus UBA1213. The sequence continues at coordinate 3,543 of CANQBK010000110.1, forward strand.
ACGAAAACGTTTTTTTCTTTCTTGCAAGTCTATGGTAGCCTATTGCGAACCTGTGGACTTCCTCCTGAATTGTAGAAACAAGCGTGAACGCCTGTCTTTTTGAATTTATGGCTATTTCCCGACCCTCATCTGTAACGGCTCTTGTTCTGTGACTGCCGTCCTTAACCATACCGAACAGAGGAATATCCAAACCGTATTTTTCCAACACGGGTCTGACTGCTGATACCTGACCTTTGCCTCCGTCAAGAAGTATAAGATCGGGAAGCTGTCCAAAACCCTCTCCGCTGTCCTTATTTTTAAAATACTCGTCAAATCTTCTTGTAAGAACCTCGTTCATTGACGCATAGTCGTCCTGCCCCGAAAAGCTCTTTATCTTAAAGCGCCTGTATGAATCCTTGTAAGGTCTGCCGTTTTTAAAAACAACCATTCCGGCAACGTTTTCGCTTCCCGCAAGGTTAGATATATCGTATGATTCAATATACACCGGTGTCTTTGGCAGTCCCAACAGCTTTGCAAGTTCATCAAGAGCCGTAAGTTCATGCCAAAGCCGACCCTTGCTCTGTGCAAGTTTTTCGGCGGCATTGTGTTTTGCCATTTCAACAATTTTCATTTGTTCTCCCCTTTGGGGGTGTATGAACCTAACCTTTCTTCCGAGTTTTTGCGAGAGCCAGTCTGACAAAAGCTCCTCGTTTTCGGTTTCACCGTCAACAGTAATTATCGGAGGCACATTTTTTCGTATTGTATAATATTGCTGAATAAACTCACGTCTTATTGAGGGAATATCTGCCTGTTCACCGATGTCCTTTATCAAAAAATCTTCCTTATCATACAGTCTGCCGTCGTCAAAGCGCAAAACAGCAAAGCACGCATCGTTTCCTTCAGTCATAACGGAAATAACATCTTGTTTAGGCACTCCGGTTTCAACAACCTTTTGTTTTTCGGTAATGCGTTTAACTGCGGTTATACGGTCACGCAGCTTTGCCGCAAGTTCAAAGTCAAGATTTTCGGCTGCCTCGTTCATTTTCTCGGTCATAATTTTAACCGAACCCGAATCGCCCTTTTTCAGGAAATCAACTGCGGACGCAACGCTTTCGCAATAATCCTTGTGTGATATTTTGCCGCAGCAGGGCGCAGAGCATTGTTTTATATAATAATTAAGGCAAGGTCTGCCTTTGTTTATATCTCTCGGAAATTTTTTTCCGCAAGAAGGGAGTTTAAATATTTTGAGTGCCTCGTCAACTGCATTTTTGGCATACCACGAACTCATATACGGACCGAGGTATTCAGCGCCGTCATCGGATTTTTGCATCTCAAACGAAAGTGTAGGATAGCTGTCTTTTGAAACTCTGATATAACTGTATCCCTTATCATCTTTAAGCAAAATATTATATTTCGGTTTATGTTGTTTAATTAATGAACATTCCAGTACCAACGCTTCGTTTTCGCTGCCGCACAAAATATAATCGAAATCATCTACATTTGACACCATACGTCTGACCTTTTCCGGATGGTTTTTTTCCGAACCGAAGTATTGACTGACGCGGTTTTTCAGTGCCTTAGCTTTTCCTATATATATTATTTCGTTTTTAATGTTCTTCATCAAATAAACTCCGGGAGTAAGCGGCAGTTTCATTGCCTTAGCTCTTAATTCTTTTATTGTCATTATTGCATAACCCCCTAATTCTATGTGGCGCCGGAGCCTTTGGCGGGTTTTTAAGGGCAGAGCCCTTAACTATCATTAACAAAGACAAAAAACTATTGTTCACGGGGAACCCCTTGCGTGGGTTCCCCACCGAAAAACAGTCCACCGGACTGTTTTTCGCCCCTCCTGCTTTTTGGAAGTAATAAGTATTTCGCAGTCTGCGGACTGCGACAAGGGACTCCGTCCCTTGACCCTGCCGCCTTTTGTAAAAGGCGGGCGAAAACGCGCAGTGCCTGCGCTCTCAATTCGCGTTGTCGCTCACTCCGTTCGCTCGTACTGCAAGCAATAGGTACATTCGCGCGGCGTTAGTTATTTTAACCATAGTTAAAAGTTTCGGTCAAGCCTTTTCAAAGGCTTGCGGTTTCCAAAGGCGGAGCCTTTGGCGGGTTTTTAAG
>CANQBK010000111.1 GCA_947589485.1 uncultured Clostridia bacterium
CGCGCCGGCTCGGCGCCGCCAAAGGCTCCGCCTTTGGAATCCGCAAGCCTTTGAAAAGGCTTGAGCGAAACTTTTAATTATGGCTAAAATAACTAACGCCGCGCGAACGTACCTATTGCTTGCAGTACGAGCGAGCGGAGCAAGCGACAACGCGAATCGACAGCGCAGGCACTGCGCCGCGAATTGCCTGCGCCGGCTCGGCGACCGCGCTTTGTAATCGGCTGTTGACTATTAATCGGAATAGTTGTAAAATGAAAATGTATTTTTTATGAAAGAATGATTATTTATGAATCCAACAAAGGAAGCCGCCCTGTTAATGTCATCTTTGTCAATATATAAAGATATTATGAAGCGTACAGTGCCTAAGGCTTATTTTGAGCTTTTACGTTCGGTTGATAAACCAATATTTGAATTTACCCGTGCTTGGGGCAATTTTTTTTCATTACTTTGTGATAGAGGCTATGCTGACAGTCTTGCACTTTGTATTACGGAAGCCGCTTTATATGATGACAATGCTTTTTCAAGAGCTGCGGCAGCAAAAAAAGAAAAAGAACTTCCATCAGAAATTATTGAAGCCGTAAGACGTGATATTTCGGTAATTAACCGAATAAGTACGATTACACCCGATAGGGTTCTTAACGACTATATTTACCGTGACGAACTTGGAAGCGTCGCAAACAGTCTTCCGCGTTGGAAAACCGGATTGCCCGTAAAAGAATTTTCGGACGAAAACGGTACAATAGATTGTCTTGCGGAATATTATAAACACAACGGATGCGGTATTTTTGCACGTTATCGTGCATTTATTTGGAGAAATAATGGCATAGAACCCGTTCTGCACCCCGATAATACGGAAATATCGTCACTGAAAGGATATGAAATTCCGAGAGGTGCTGTCGTTGACAATACGGTTGCCTTTTTAAAGGGCGTAAGCTGTAACAACTGTCTTTTGTACGGCGACAGAGGCACGGGTAAATCATCGACGGTAAAAGCAATACTTAATAAATATTTTAGGGACGGATTAAGAGTAGTTGAAATGCCAAAAGACCGACTTGAAGATTTTCCCGTTTTGGTCGATATGATAGCATCGGTTCCGATGAAATTTATAATATTTATTGATGATCTTTCATTTTCAGATGACGATAAGGATTATGCACGTCTTAAAGCGGTACTTGAAGGAGGTCTTGCCGCAAGACCCGACAATACATTAATATATGCTACATCAAACCGCAGACATCTTATAAAAGAAAATTTCTCGGACAGATCGGGCGATGAAATACATAGGAACGATTCGGTACAAGAAAGCCTTTCATTGTATGACCGTTTCGGTTTGGCAGTCAATTTCAGCAAACCGAACAAAGAGGATTATATTAATATAGTTTTAAACCTTGCAAAAGAAAAAAATTTAAATATCGGTATAGAAGAACTTGAAAAAGATGCTGAGCAATGGGCAATTCAAAGAGGCGGACGTTCTCCAAGATGTGCAAAGCAATTTATTTCTTTTACAGAGGCAAAAATTAAAAACGAAAAAGAACAATAAAATTTCAGACAAGGAGAATACCGATGAAAAGAATATTTGTATTTATACTTGCGTTATGTATAGCAATTATTCCGACCGCCTGTTCCAACAATGGTGGTGACTATCCCGTAAAGATAGCAAATTATACTTTCAATGAAAAGCCGAAGTCAATAGTTTGTTTAAACGATTCGATTGCCGATATACTTATAGCTTGCGGGTATGCTGACAGAATTACTGCCCGCTCGGATGAATGTACTCAGGAGGAGCTTTCCGAGGTTCCGTCAGTCGGTACAAGAAGCAGACCGAACAGCCAAAAAATTCTTGATGTGAATCCCGACGTCGTTTTTGCGGATAAGAGTTTAGCTGAGGAAACACGGGAAAAAATTGAAAAATCCCAAATAAAAGTTATGACAATGGCGAACGCATCGACGGCTGATGAGCTTAAAACTCTTTATCAAAATTTATGTGCAATTGTTGACGGCAACAATACAGGACGTGAAAACGGAAAAAATAAGTCCGACAATATTTTAATGATGCTTACGGACCTGCAAAGACTTGTGCCGGAAAAAGAGGTTCAGGCAACGGCTTGTTATATTTACGATATAGAGGGAAATTCTGCATCTAACGATACTTTTGCGGGAAAACTTTTTGATTATGCAAATGCAATAAATGTATGTTCTTCTCAATTGGCGGGCAAGGATATGCTTGAAATAATAAAGTTGTCAAATCCTCAATACATTTTTTGTGCAATAGGTCTTAAAGAAAAACTTTTGTCCGATGACGAATTAAAAAATCTTTCCGCAGTTAAAAACGGTAATGTGTTTGAAATAAACGCAATGGAATTTCAGCGTCAGGGAAACAGTATGACGGAAGTGGTTACATATATTATAGAATCAATGTATCCGGAACTGAAAGATTCCGAAAGCAGTGTTGAAGAAAGTTCAAAAGAAGAAAGCTCAAAGGAAGAAAGCATTATTGAAGTAAAGGCGGATAATTCTCTTGAAATAACCGAGGATATGAATTTTGTTTTGGGTGAAGAAAGCGACGATATTAAAAAGATTCAAAACAGACTTAAAGCACTCGGCTACTTTAGCGAGGATTCGACAGGCTACTTTGGAGAGCTTTCCGTTAATGCGTTTATGTCATTTGAAAAAACAAACGGTCTTGAAGTTGATGGAGAAGCAAGCTATCAAGACTTGAAATTGCTGTTTTCAGCAGATGCAAAGCCTAAAGGATATTCTGAAAACTCAAAACAAGAGAGCAGTAAACAGGAAAGCTCAAAGCAAGAGAACAGCAAGCAAGAAAGTTCAAAGCAAGAGAGCAGCAAGCAAGAAAGCTCAAAGCGAGAGAGCAGTAAACAAGAAAGCTCAAAGCAAGAGAACAGCAAGCAGGAAAGTTCAAAGCAAGAAAACAGCAATCAAGAAAAAATAAAGGTCGAAGCTGACAATTCGCTTAAGATTACGGAAGATACAGCTTTCGGTATGGGAGATAACAGTGATGACTTTAAGAAGGTACAGAAACGTCTGAAAGCGCTTGGTTTCTTTAATGATGATGAAACGGGATATTTTGGAGAAGTTTCTTTAAAAGCATTTAAAGATTTTGAAAAAGCTAACGGTCTTGACCAAGACGGTTTTGCAAGCTCCGAGGATCTTACTCTGCTGTTTTCGGCCGACGCAAAAGCCGCAAGATAAAACAAAAAAGTTTTCCACCAAAACTTAAATATCGGTGGAAAACTTTTTTATTTGTCATTGAGAGTTAAGGGCTTTGCCCTTAAAACCCACCAAAGGCTCCGGCGCAGTGCCTGCGCCGGCTCGGCGCCGCGAAATACTTATTACTTCCAAAAAGCAGGAGGGGCGAAAAACAGTCCGGTGGACTGTTTTTCGGTGGGGAACCTACGCAAGGGGTTCCCCTAACATCATCCCCACGAAAAAGGAGCAAGGCTGTTAAACCCTGCTCCAAATACTAATTCAATCTACCTGAAATCAGTTAAAAGTGTATAGTTTTCCATTTGTGCCTACTAATGCTATACCACTCTTATCATAAATACCGATTGCGTTTACATAACCGCCGGTATTAAGTTCGCTGAGATTTTCTTCCTTCTCCCACGTAGTGCCATCCTCTTCAACATTTTTGCATACCCAAATACACTTATCTGTCGTTTCCATAAATGCTTTGTCCATTGCACAACAATAAATATCCTTTATGTCATCAGTAGTGTATCCATCGGGCATATTGTGTGAAAATTTCTCTCCGGGTTCAGTACTGAAAAATTCAGGTGCTGCTTGATAATACACATTACTGCTGTCGTCTGTTTGTGTACACCAGTAACCGGCTGTCTCAGTATATTCGCCTAAAAAGCTGTCAACATTTTCTCCGATACCACAATTAGAGTGAACCTTTAAACTTGATCCCGGTTCTACATGATACAGCTTGTTCTCACTATCAACAATACAAATGTTGGAATTATAAGCGACAGCAGACTTAATTCCAATATTTGATATTTTTTTATCTGAGTCGGTATCCATTACTATTTCAACCTTAGTGTGATCTTCTTTAATACTTCCGTCATTGTTTAATAAAGTTAGATTAATAACACCATCGTCAAGAGTGTAAACACAGAACGATCCACCTGAGCTGCACACTGCTACCGGGTTTTCAATATTAAAATTCAACTTCTCAGTTGCCTCACTCTTAGACAACGACGAAAAATAAGCTGTATAAGAACCGTCTTTATTCAATGTGACGAGATGGTTACAGCCGTCCGTTATACCAAGAGGAACAAGTCTTTCGTATTCACCGTCCAATGTACAAAAATAGTCTATACCGCCTATATGATTGCAATATACTTTGAGGTCATCGGTTACGATAAAGCTATATGATGTACTTGAAGTACCACCACATTCTATAACATGACCGTCAAGCTGTGTTAAATCATAATACTCAAAATTGTCAGGCAAAAGCGGATTACCTAAATACTTACCCCACACGTCATCTTCGGATGTTGTGTTTTCTATGGGTGCAATAGACGAACCCCATACAGAAGCACTCGACTCACTCACCGCAGAGCTTACACTCACAGACGATGTATCGTTTATTATTTCCTTGTCGTTGTTTCCGCCCAAGGAAACGGCAGCGACTATTCCCACAACTGCCACAGTAACAGACGCTGCAGCGATTGCAATAACTTTTTTACTCATAATATTAACTCCTCTTCTGCCAATTTTGAAAATTTTCTCAGTTTTTTTTGCCGTCGATAATGCTGATGTGACCGACGCATTGAGAGCGGGTACAGAAAGGCTTTCACTTTCCACCGAAAACAACTTTGTAAGAAAGGGTATCCCTGCAAATACAAACATTTTGCTGCCTGTACTCTTTTCCTGCTCATCGACATATTTCTTGATCTTTGATCGGGACACGGCAAGCCTGTTTTTGACAGCTCCTTCACTGCACTCCATAATCTCGGCAATCTCCGTAATTCTGAAATTGCTGAAATAATATAGTATCACAGTTTGAAACTGCAATTCCGAAAGCTGCTCTCTCATGATTTTTAAGAGAGTTTTTCTTTTGTCCTCTTTCAGAATATACTCTTCCGGCAGCGTCAGTTCATCTTCCTCGATCAATGTTTCTTTAAACATATCATCATCAACAGGCACAGGTTTCTTCTGTTTTATGATGTTTTTACACCTGTTTATTGCGATACGCTCGATCCAGGACGGAAAGCTTTTTGGGTCACTAAGTTGACGAATACTCTTGCAAGCGGTCAGATATGTATCCTGCATAGCGTCATTTGCATCTTGCTCATCTTTCAGCATATTCAGGCAAACGAAATATACTCGCTTACTCGTGATCCTGTACAGCTCCTCGAAAGCATTTGAATCGCCCTCTCTGAACTGATCGACATACTCGGCGACCTGATTAAGGTCCATTATTATCTCCTCCTTTATTACGCAAAAATGCGTTTCTAAAATATAGGACAACTGAAAGAGCAGAAAGGTTAGATGAGTAAAAAATTTTTTT
>CANQBK010000112.1 GCA_947589485.1 uncultured Clostridia bacterium
ACAACAAATGCAAAAGTATCAATAACTCCCGCAGTGGCAACTACCTATGACGTATGTGTAAAGGTAAAGGACGCAAAGGGAACAGTTGCAAAGAAATACTTTACTGTAAAGGTGACAAAGGCACTTACAAACAGTTCAACACTGAGCGCAACATCAATTGCTCTCGGCAAGTCTGTAACGGTAAATGCAAAAGCAACGGGCGGTACAACTCCGTACAAATATGCAGTTTACTACAAAAAGACAAGCGATACATCTTGGACGACAAAGCAGAACTACACGACAAATGCAAAAGTATCAATAACTCCCGCAGTGGCAACTACCTATGACGTATGTGTAAAGGTAAAGGACGCAAAGGGAACGGTTGCAAAGAAATACTTTACAGTCAACGTAACAAAGGCTCTTACCAACAGTTCAACATTGAGCGCAACATCAATTGCCCTCGGCAAGTCTGTAACAGTAACCGCAAAAGCAACAGGCGGTACAACTCCGTATAAATATGCGGTATACTACAAAAAGACAAGCGCAACATCTTGGACGACAAAGCAGGATTATACAACAAATGCAAAGGTATCAATAACACCTGCGTCTGCGGCAACCTATGACGTATGCGTAAAGGTTAAGGACGCAAAGGGAACGGTTGCAAAGAAATACTTTACAGTCAACGTAACAAAAGCTCTTACAAACAATTCAACATTGAGCGCATCATCTATAACTCTCGGCAAGTCGGTAACGATTACAGGCAAGGCAACAGGCGGCACAAGCCCCTACACCTATGCGGCTTATTACAAAAAGTCAACTTCATCGGCTTGGACAAAAATCCGTGATTACGGCTCTACTGCAACAATGAGCGTAAAACCGGCTTCCGCAACGACATATATCGTTCGGGTAAAGGTAAAGGACGCAAAAGGTACAGTCGTAAACAAGGATATAACGGTTAAAGTTACAAATGCGGCTCTTACAAACAACTCAACCGTGAGTGCAACATCGGTAAAGCTCGGAAAATCGGTAACGATTACGGGCAAGGCGACGGGCGGCACAAGCCCCTACAAATATGCGGCTTACTACAAAAAGTCGAGTTCATCGACTTGGACAAGAATCCGTGATTACGGCTCTACCGCAACAATGAGCGTAAAACCGGCTTCCGCAACGACATATACCGTTCGGGTAAAGGTAAAAGATGCAAAAGGCACGGTAGTAAACAAAGACATAACAATTAAAGTTACAAAATAAGCAACGGATATAAAAAGCAACAATAAAAACAACAACGATATTAATTATAAAATTTACAAAAATTAAATTATGAAACAAATATATCGTTGACCCTTAATAATATTCCGTCTTGCTTAGGTAAGACGGAATATTTTTTGGGATTTCAATACAATTTAAGATGATGTTTTAAAATTACGCTAAAGAATAAAACCTAATTAATTTAACACAATTAATGAATCAGGAGAGTGACTAACATTGAGTAACGAAACAAAAACAATCAAGCACGGTTTATGTACAAAAATTGCAAGTGTATTTCTTTCGGCGGCTCTTTTGGGAACAACATTCGCCGGACTTGGTACAACCGCCGTAAATGCCGCATCGGACGTAACATCTGAAACGGTCAACAGTTACGGTCCTATGGATAAGGTTTCGGACGGTATTATACTTCACGCGTGGAACTGGTCGTTCAATGCGATAAAAGATAATATGGCTGACATTGCGGCATCGGGTTATACCGCCGTTCAGACTTCTCCCGTACAAAGACCAAAGGAATATTCACAAAGCAGTGACCAGTGGGGTTGGTGGAAAGTTTATCAGCCTACATCATTGAGCTTCTCTCCGGGAGGACATCCTTGGTTCGGTTCAAAGGAAGATTTTAGGGCGATGTGCGATGAGGCGGAGAAGTACGGTATCAAAGTTATTGTTGATATTGTCGCGAACCACATGGCAAACGATACCGGCGACAAAGGAAACACAAGAGCGGATATTTCAAGCCAAAATGACCCTACGTTCCGTGATGACGACAGTTGTTGGCACCTTAACGGTTCGACTTATATTGATTACACTTACCAACACCGTAACGGAGATACAACGAGTTTAACATGGGGATTCGGAGGGTGGCCGGACCTTAACACGGGAAACAAAAAGGTACAAAATGCAATTATAGACCTTTTAAAGGAGTGTGTGGACCTCGGCGCCGACGGTTTCCGTTTCGATGCCGCAAAGCATATTGAGCTTCCTAACGATCCCGGCGGAGCCTCGGACTTTTGGCCCACGGTGACAGGCGGAATAAACAGCTACGCTAAATCGCAGGGAAAGGAATTGTATCTGTACGGTGAGATCCTTGATGATTCGGCAACGGATATTAGTAATTACACAAAGTATATAGCTGTAACCGACAACAGGCCGGGAAATGATATAGCTGAAGGTGTATGGCAAGGAGATATTGCTAAGTCGTCAAACCCCGCTTTGAAATATGAAGGGCAAAATAGGGAAAATATCCTTTTGTGGGCGGAATCGCACGATACTTATGCGGGAAACAACTTTACGGATAAGTCCTCGCGCTATACTCAGGAACAGGTAGACAGGGCATGGGCAATAATAGGCGCACGTCAATTTACCGCTCTTTATTATATCCGTCCGAGCGACAGAAGTGCAAAAATCGGTACTCCCAGCGGAAATACAAGCTGGAAAAGCAAGGAAGTCGTTGAGGTAAATAAGTTCCATAATGCGATGAACGGTCAAAGCGAATATATGTCGCACAGCGGTGATTGTGTTCTTGTTGAACGCGGCAAAGGCGGCGTTGTTATCACAAACATAAGAGGCAATTCTCAGAATATAACGGCGCCCGTTTATAATATGGCTGACGGCACATACAAGGATCAGGTAAGCGGCGGTACGTTTACCGTAAGCAACGGACAAATTAGCGGTCAAATCGGAAACAAAGGTATTGCCGTTGTTTACAATCCGAAAGATACGCCCTCTCCGATAGGCAGTGTTTCGGCAACTCCCGCAAACGGAACAACATTTACGGATACTCTTACGGTAACGCTTAATTGTAAAGGTGTTACAAACGCAAAATATTCGACCACAGAGAGTGAGTCGGGTTCTTACACAGACGGTCAGAAAATAACCGTCGGTGCGTCCACAGAAGTCGGCTCAAGCGTTACGGTTAGTCTTTCGGGTACAAAAGAGGATGGTTCACAGGCAACGGCAAGTTATACCTATAAGAAAACCGAGCCGAAGAAATACCCCTCGCTTGAATCCGGCGGATTTGTTTTTGACAATTCCTCAAAAAAATGGTCAAATGTTTATGCTTATGTATATGACGAAAGCGGTTCACCAACAATAGAAAATTCAGCTTGGCCGGGAGTTAAGATGACCGACTGCGGAGACGGATATTTTAAATATCTTCTTGATTCAAAATTCTCTAACAGCAAAAATATTTCCGTTATTTTCAATGACGGCGGTACAAATCAGATTCCGGGAGCTATGCAGCCGGGCTTTACAATGTCTTACAGTGACAAGAAACTCTATGAAAACGACTCATGGCAGGATCTTCCGAGTGTTGTTGACCCGCCTGTACCCGTGAAAGACCCCGTAGTAACGGTAAATAAGGCGTCGGGTACGAAGTTCACAACGGAAACACTTGATATTACTCTTACACTTGCAAATGCTGTAAGCGGCACATATTCGGTAGATAACGGTCCGACAAAGAGCTTTACCGGTTCAAAGACCGTCACTATTGGCGAAGGCAAAATAGGCGATTCAACGGTCACGGTCAAGGCAACGGCTAAAGGCTCCGACGGCACAAGCAAGTCATACACGTTTACTTATGAAAAGGACTATGTAGTTAAAACCACAAGTTCATCGGCATCATTGAGCAGTTATTACGGAACGAACAAAACCGGTGTCGGAAAAAGCAAAACAATAACCGTTGACGGTGATGTTTCGGATTGGGACAGTTCAATGCTTATAGCACAAGGTACGGCAAATGATGATCCCCGTGTATATCGTCCGGGCTCTATGTATGAAATTCCTTATGACTGTTACGCTATGTATGGTGCATGGGACGACAACAATCTTTATCTTATGATAGAGATGACGAATGTTCAGGACGAGGTAGCCCCGAACGATACCTATCCCTTGGGAAGCAATGCCTCCGTTGACAATATACCTATGTTACTGTATATTGACACAGGCAAGAGCGATTTTATAGGAAACAGCGGTAAGACCCAAAAGGGCGATTACCTTTGGAACCTTAATACATCGGTGTCAAACAAATTCAACAGAGTTATAGCAATGTCTACGGGTGTAGGCAAAAACGATCCCTATATTTACGGCGGTGACAGTACCGGTATAAACCCGATAGAGCTTGGCAATGCAAAAACATCAGGCATTGTATATAAAACCGGAGAAGGTATTCTCAGTAAAGAGGTCTGGGGCATTGACAAGGGTTACGGTGAATACAACAACCGTGTTCTTGGTGATATGTGCAGTGATTCTTCTGCTTGGGTAAACTTCAACACACTCAACCATAACAGTGGAAAGATGGACTTTAACTATGAAGTTTCCATTCCCTTGAGCCAACTTGGAATTACCAAAAACGATATTGAAAACAACGGCATAGGTGTGCTGTATGTTATTACGGGCGGTGCTTCCGGAATGGACTGTCTGCCTTATGATATTACAATGAATGACAATGCGGACGTTTCGGATCCGGGTTCCAACCCCGAAAACAGTTTTGAAAAGAGCGATGAAGATAACATTACGGTTCCGTTTGCAAGAATAGGTCAAGGCGGAGGTGTTGATCCTATTCCAACTCCGATTCCGACAACACCGCTTCAGGTAAATTTCGGTACAGACAGATCGGCTCCTCAGCTTTCATCAACGGCTCTTACTCTCAAGGCTGTCGGATACGGCGGAACGGCTCCTTACAAATATGAATTTTCCGTTGACGGTAATGTTGTAAAATCTTCAAGCACGACCGATAAATATTCGTGGACGCCCCAAACAGCAGGAAAACATACAATTAAGTGTGTAATTAAGGATTCAGACGGTAAAACTGCAACCGTTTCAAAAACTTTCACGTCCGAGGGCGGCAGTACGAAAACTCTTACCAACAGTTCAACACTGAGCGCAACATCAATTGCCCTCGGCAAGTCTGTAACAGTGACCGCAAAAGCAACAGGCGGTACAACTCCGTATAAATATGCGGTTTACTACAAAAAGACAACCGATACATCTTGGAAAACAAAACAGGACTATACAACAAATGCAAAAGTATCAATAACTCCCGCAGTGGCAACTACCTATGACGTATGTGTAAAGGTAAAGGACGCAAAGGGAACAGTTGCAAAGAAATACTTTACTGTAAAGGTGACAAAGGCACTTACCAACAGTTCAACACTGAGCGCAACATCAATTGCTCTCGGCAAGTCTGTAACAGTGACCGCAAAAGCAACAGGCGGTACAACTCCGTATAAATATGCGGTTTACTACAAAAA
>CANQBK010000113.1 GCA_947589485.1 uncultured Clostridia bacterium
CTGTCCCTTGACCCTGCCGCCTTTTAAAAAAGGCGGGCGAAAATGCGCCGAGCCGGCGCGGGCGATTCGCGTTATCGTTCGCTCCGCTCACTCGTACTGAAAGCAATAGGTACATTCGCGCGGCGTAAGCTAATATTCCCATAATTAAAAGTTTCGGTCAAGCCTTTTCAAAGGCTTGCGGATTCCAAAGGCAGAGCCTTTGGCGGGTTTTTAAGGGCGGAGCCCTTAACTGAGAATTGACAGCGCAGGCACTGCGCCGCGAATAAAAGGGATTGCCGCAGACGGCTTTTTATTTGCCGTGCGACAATCCCCTTTTTTATGTGCGGTCTGTAATGTCTGTTTCGGTTTCTGTTTTTATTTCTGTTTCTGTTTTGGTTTCGGTTTTTGTTTCTTTTGCGGAAATTTCTTTTTTAGCTTTTTTGGGCGGCTTTTTTGCTCTTACAAAAGCACAGCCGTTCCCCGGAACAATAAGCTCTCTGCCGTTAAGTACGGTTCCCATAAAGGTTTCTCCGCCTATAAATTCATCGGGTACTATAAAGTTGTTTATCGGCTGCTCTGCGGCATTGAATACACATAAAAGCATATCGTTTTCGTCCTCGCGTATATAACCCATAGTTCGTCCCGTGGAACCAAATTCACGCAAATCGCCGTCAATAAGACACGAACATTTTTTACGCATTTTGCCGATACCTTTGTACCATTCAAGAAGCTCCTTGTCCTCACGTCCCCAAGGATATGTCGCACGGTTGAACGGGTCTTTGTAACCCTCAACACCGACTTCATCACCGTAATATATACACGGTACGCCGGGAAGTGTATATAAAATTCCGCTTGCAATTCTCATTCTTATAAGACCGTATTTGCGTTGTTCAGGCGTCATCTTTGTGGAAGCCTGCCATTCACGTCCTCTTCCGTTTTGGCGTTCACCTGCAAGAAGTGTTATTACACGTTCGGTATCATGTGTGCCGAGAAGATTCATCAGGGAACGTATTACGGGTCGTGGATAATTTTCAAGTACATTAAGCACAATTTCAATCATATCACGTCCGTCGCCGCAGTCAAGAAAGCCGAGAATTGCATCTCTGAACGGATAGTTCATTACACTGTCAAGCTCTTTACCGTAAAGAAAACGTCTGCGTGAGCCGTAGCTTTCTTTGTTTGACGCGTCCTCCCACACCTCTCCGAGCAGAAGTGCGTCATTATTCTCGGATTTTACCGCTTCTCTTATATACTCTATAAATTCATCGGGCAGTTCGTCTGCAACATCAAGCCGCCAACCGCTGTTTCCGTTTTTTATCCATTTGCGAATAATTCCGTTTTCGCCGTTGATATATTCGTTAAACGAGGCCGAAAGCTCTTCAACCTCTGGAAGTGTATTAAAGCCCCACCATGAATTATAAATGTTTGGCCATTCTATAAACTTGTACCAAGTGTAGTATGGGGATTCTTTTGTATTGTAAGCCCCGTCACTTTGATAACGATTTTCTCGGTTAAAATATTTACTGTCACTGCCCGTATGGCTGAATACGCCGTCGTTAATAATTCTTATACCTTGTTTTTTCGCTTCACGGCACAATTCTTTAAAGTCATCTTCTGTGCCGAGTATGGGATCAATTTTTTCGTAATCGCCTGTATCATATCTGTGGTTTGAATATGCCTCAAATATAGGGTTAAGATAAATACAAGTTACACCGAGTTCTTTTAAATAGGGGAGTTTCATTGTAATACCCTTTAAATCACCGCAGAAAAAGTCTGAGTTGGTAATCATACCGTGTTCGTTCGGACGCCAATCGGGAATCGTGTTCCAATCGGATTGAATTTTTTTGTCGGGAAAAACACCGCTTTTTTTCTCTCCGGAAAAATAAAATCTGTCAGGAAAAATTTGATACATAATTCCGCCGGGAAGCCACGAGGGCGTTTCAAAATCCTTTTCGTAGCACAAAAGCTGGTAGCGCGGTTCGTGATTATTGTCCGTAAGAAATCCCTCTCCGCCGTAGCCTTTCATAATGTAACGCCTGCCAAAACAGGTATCAAGTCCGAAATGGTACCAATATAAACCGACTTTGGTTATATCGACATCACATTCCCATTGTTCAAAATCGTCATTGACCATTCCCGCCCAAAACATTCCGTAAACATTTGTATCGCCCGAACGGTCATCTTTTATTGCAAGCATTGCGTTTGAGCATTGTATGTTTCTTGGAAGTATAATTTTAAAATGAATTTTGGTTTCGCACGGTACCGCACCTGTCGGACTTCGGTATTCCGTTTCACGAGAATTAAAAATCTTCATTGTCATTAACCCCTTAAAATTTGCTGTAATACGATGACTTTATACATTTTGTAAAAACCGTAAAATCTATGTCAAATTATACTTAGCGGTAAATTACATCGTTTCACGGCTATACTTTGTTAATATGTATAAGTCTATGTCCTAAAAAGACGCAAAAATAATTATAGTATTTTGTTAAATTTATGTCAAGCAATTGTAATATTATAAATTTAACTTATACTTTTCCACCAAATGCCAAAGCGGCTCTTCAACAATAGCCTCGGCAAGAATACCGTTCTCGGTATAATTTTCGGATTGCAGTGCGCCGGTATTCCTTAGAGAATTAAGCACGGACGCTTTGTCAAAGGGAATCAACAGGGAATATTTGCGGAGCCTTACGGGAAGATTTCTTTCAATTGCTCTGAGAAGTTCATTTATTCCTATTGCGTTTTTGGCTGAGATGCGTACACTGTCTTTTCCAACAGGCAGGTCGTCGGGATTTCCGACAAGGTCGCACTTATTAAATACATTGATTATGGGTCTGCCGGTACAGCCGAGTTCGTTTAAAAGTTTGTTTGTTACTTTCAGGTGCAGACTGTATTCGTCGCAGGAGGCATCGCATACGTTCAAAATAATATCCGCAAAAGCCGCCTCTTCAAGTGTTGACTTAAAGGCTTCTACAAGATGATGCGGGAGCCTGCGTACAAATCCGACTGTATCAATAAGCATAACGGATACGCCGTTGGGAAGTTTAAGTGCTCTTGATGTTGGGTCGAGGGTTGCAAAAAGTTTATTTTCGGAAAGGACGCCGGCTTGAGTAAGTGTATTCATAAGGGTCGATTTACCCGCATTTGTATATCCCACTATGGCAACGGTAATAATACCGTTCTTTTTTCGTCTGGAGCGGAGTCTGTCGCGCCGCCCTGCCATTTTTTCAAGTTCATTTTTAAGATATTCTGTTTTGCGGCGTATATGTCTTTTGTCGGTTTCGAGTTTGGTTTCACCGGGACCTCTGGTACCTACGCCTCCGCCCAATCTTGACATTTCCTTACCTTTTCCGGAGAGCCTGGGCATAAGATATTTAAGCTGTGCAAGCTCGACTTGGAGCTTACCCTCGTTTGTTTTTGCTCTTATTGCAAATATATCGAGTATAAGCATTGTACGGTCTATTGTGCGAACATCGGTTTCGTTTTCGATATTCCGTATTTGAGTGGGCGTAAGCTCGGTATCGAATACAATAAAATCTATTTTATACATCTGACACATTTCTTTTACTTCTAAAAGCCTGCCCGAACCGATACAGGTTGCACCGTCGGGTTTACTGCGTTTTTGCAGCATTGAAGCGGCGGGTTCGGCACCGGCACTTCGCACAAGCTCATACAACTCGTCCATTGAGCTTTCTGCGTCGTATTCGCCCGTGTCAATACCGACCAAAAGGGCTTTTTGAATTTTTTGATTATTTTCATACATATTTGTTATTTCACTCCGTAAGTCCGAGGAATTTGGTATATTAAACGGCTTTGGAAAGCTATACAAAAGCAGCCGACATCGGGATAACTTACTATCTCAAAAATCGGCTGCCTTGATTTTGTATGTTTTGCAAAGTTGATTTTACATTCGGAATGGATTTATGCTTGTTCTTCTCTCATTTTTGCGAAACATTCGCTGCAATAAACGGGACGGTCCTCGCGCGGCTTAAAGGGAACTCTTGCCTCGTTTCCGCATGAGGCACATACAGCCGTAAACATTTCACGTTCAGGTTTTTGAGCATTTTTTCTTGCATCACGGCAAGGCTTACATCTTTGAGGCTCGTTTTCAAAGCCCTTTGATGCGTAAAATTCCTGTTCGCCGGCTGTGAATACAAATTCAGCGCCGCATTCCTTGCAGATGAGAGTCTTATCTTCGTACATTTGATTTACCTCGCTTTGGTATAATTATAAATTTCGCCCTCGGACGGAATTGCACCGTCACCTTTGAATTAAGTCAACGCTCTCCTTATATAAGCTACACGGGCATATAAGACTGAGAGATATTCAGCCCTTAATTTTCAGTTTTTTGCGTACTCTTTGCATCGCATTGTCGCAAGCCTTTCCTGTCAGGTTGAGCTTTGCCGCAATTTGTTTATATGTCATACCGTCAAGATAGCACGACAGAACCGAAAGTTCGGTTGATGACAAATTGTTTTTTATATAGTTTAGGAGTGATGTAAGTTCTTCATTTATTATGAACACATTTTCGGGTTCACAATTTGACGGAATAGGTATATCCGACACTGTATCTATTGAAGAAACGGAATTGTTTATTTTGTTTTTTTCGGCGTTTGCAGCTCTGACAGCAGAAACAAGCCGATTGCGAATACAAATTCCCGCATAAGTACGAAAAGATGTATTTGAGTTTTCGTTAAAAGAACACACGGCGTTATGCAGACCCAACAATCCTTCTTGCAAGAGGTCATCGTTTTCCATAAAGGCATTATGAAATTCCGATGATTTATTTCTGATAATAAAGATATAACGAAGTGCAAGCTGCTGGAAAGCGGTTTGGCTGCCGTTTTTATAAAGTCGAATCAGCTCGGCGTCACTCAGTTTTTTAAAATCGTCAAGCTGTTCGTTTTCAAGCATTGTTCCACCCCACTGCCGTGTATGTTACTATCATACACTATTTTTTTGCATAAGTCAATTAAAATTTTATAAAGTATGTAAAAAGATTGACTAAATTATTTATCTGTAAAAAAATAAACTACATTAAGATATATTATATTTTATATAAATTTTGTATGTACTTTTGTTTTACGACTGATATATTACCATATATTGCTTGTCAAATATTGTAAAAAGCGCGGCGCCGGCGCAGTGCCTGCGCTCTCAATTCGCGTTGTCGCTCACTCCGTTCGCTCTTACTGCAAACGATAAGTACAGTCGCGCGGCATAAGTTAATGTACCCATAGTTAAAAGTTTCGCTCAAGCCTTTTCAAAGGCTTGCGGATTCCAAAGGCAGAGCCTTTGGCGGTGCGGTGCCCGCACTGTCAATTCGCGTTGTCGCTCACTCCGTTCGCTCGTATTGCAAGCGATAAGTACGTTCGCGCGGCGTTAGTTATTGTATCCATAATTAAAAGTTTCGGTCAAGCCTTTTCAAAGGCTTGCGGATTCCAAAGGCAGAGCCTTTGGCGGTGCGGTGCCCGCACTGTCAATTCGCGTT
>CANQBK010000114.1 GCA_947589485.1 uncultured Clostridia bacterium
TTTATATTTTGTATATCATTGGAAAAGTTTTATTGCATAGCCAAAAAACCTTTCAAAATTACGGCTTTTAAGCCTTGTTGCACTTGACTGTTTAAAATAAAAAATGTAAAATATGCTATATTGTAATATTAAGTGATAACTTTAATAATCTGAAACGGAGATATGTTAAAATGAATACATCTGTTTTTGAAAACTATGAATCCGAGGTACGTTCTTATTGCAGGCATTTTCCGACAGTGTTTAAGCAGTCAAAGGGTTCTTGCTTTTTTGATGAGGACGGAAATAAATATATAGACTTTTTCTGCGGAGCAGGTGCCGTAAATTACGGACATAATAATCCCGAAATAAAAGCAAAATTGATAGATTATCTCCAAAATGACGGTATAATTCACGCACTTGATATGTATACCGTACCTAAAAGAGAATTTATCGAAGTGTTTGAAGAAAAAGTCCTGAAACCAAGAGGACTTGACTATAAAATAATGTTTCCGGGTCCGACCGGTACAAATGCGAATGAGGCCGCTTTAAAACTTGCCCGTAAGGTTAAAAACCGTCAGAATATATTTGCCCTTATGGGTGCGTTTCACGGTATGACGTTGGGCTCTCTCTCGCTTACAACAGATAAAACTTCACGAAAAGGTGCAGGAGTTCCTCTTCAAAACGTAACTTTTATTCCGGCACCCTATATGTTTCCGGAGCTTGATACAATTGAGTATATGCAAAGGCTTATTGATGATGACCATAGCGGCGTTGAAAAACCTGCGGCTTTGTTTATCGAAACTATTCAGGCTGAGGGAGGTATTCGCGTATTTGACGTTGAATGGCTTAAAAGAGTAAGAAAGTTCTGCGATGACAATGATATTCTTCTTGCTGTTGACGAGGTTCAGGTAGGTTGCTGCCGCAGCGGAGAGTTTTTCTCTTTTGAACGTGCGGGAATAAAACCCGATATAGTTACAATGTCAAAATCAATAGGCGGATATGGTCTGCCTCTTGCGATAACGCTTTTCAAGCCTGAGCTTGACATTTGGAAGCCGGGCGAGCATAACGGAACTTTTAGAGGTAACCAGCTTGCGTTTATCGCCGCAAAAGCAGGTATTGAATATATGCTTGAAAATAAAATAGAAGAACAGGTAAGAAAAAAGGGAGAAATTGTAAAGAAATTTGTATCGGAAGAAATTCTTCCGATTGACTCCCGACTTGAATTAAGAGGACGCGGACTTATTTGGGGTATAGAATTTGAAAATATTCCCGTTGTTGGTCTTGCCGACAAAATAGAGGAAAAATGTTTTGAATACGGACTTATAATAGAGGGAGCAGGACGTAAAAATTCCGTAGTAAAGCTGATGCCCCCGCTTGTTATAAGCGAAGAAGAACTTAACGAGGGTATGAATATTATTAAGAAAGCCGTACAAGAGGTTCTTTCCTCAATTTAAACGACAAAAGATTTCCGCCTTGTGTTTGTACAGGCGCGGTAAATGTCATTAATAAAGTTAGCAGGTATTTATAATGAATTTTGGATATATAAAAAGAGTGTTAAGCGGTGCCAGTTTCAAAAAAATGCAGGACGCAATAAATGTTGTACACGAAAAATCGGGTAAAAACAAGCTGATTACATTTTTTGATATGTTGGGTTGCAGCATAAAATATGGTGCGGGTTATAATGACTACATTATTTTTGAGTTTTATAAGATTAAAGCTAAACAAAGAAAAACTTATCTTACAAGACTTAAAAACAAAAGAATGGTTATGACTCTGAACGACGAAAAATATTCTTATATTTTTGACGAAAAAAATGTTTTTGACAAAAAGTTTAAGGATTTTATGGGACGGGAAATATTGGATCTTGCCGATATAGGCTACAAAGAATTTGAAAAGTTTGTGCAGGGAAAAGAAGATTTTTTTGCAAAGCCTTATATCGGTGAAAGCGGTAAGGGAATAGAAAAGATTCATATTGCCGACTATGACTCTACCGAATCACTTTACAAGTATATAACAAATCCCGAAAAGAATTTCGGTGTAATTGAAGAGGTTATTGTACAGCATCCTCAGGCGGCAAAAATTTATCCTTACTCACTCAATTGTTTGCGTGTTGTAACTCTTGTAAACAACGGAGAGGCTCATATTCTTTATTCTGTATTCAAAATGGGCAATAACGGAAAATTTGTTGATAATCTTGAAAACGGCGGTCTTGCCTGTCACTTTGACCTTGAAAAAGGTATGATAACGGGTCAAGGTCATACATCGGCTCTTGTAAATTATGACAAACACCCGTCAACGGGAATTAAGTTTGTAGGTTACGAGCTTCCTTATATGAATGAAGTAAAAGAAATGGTAAAAAAGGCGGCTATGGTTATCCCCGAATTTCGATATGTTGGTTGGGATGTTTGCATTACGCCAAACGGTCCCGCCATTGTTGAGGGAAACGATTATCCCGCGTATGATTTTCCGCAGCTTCCCGACGATGACAAACCCCGTATAGGATTAATACCTCTTATTGAAAGCTATGGAATAAAAGTAAAAAAGTAATATATTATAATATGCCGCAGCAATTATGCCGCGGCATTATATTTTTTTGGGTATATTAACTTATGGCGCGCGAATGTACTTATTGCTTTCAGTACGAGTGAGCGACAATGCGAATTGCCTGCGCCGGCTCGGTGCCGCGTAGTTAAGGGCTCTGCCCTTAAAAACCCGCCAAAGGCTCCGGCGCAGAGCCTGCGCCCCCGATTCGCGCTGTCGTTCGCTACGCTCACTCTTAACTCGAACAATAAATGTCTTGACGCGGCGTAAGCTAATATGATTGAAAACCACAGTTAAGGGTTCCACCCTTAAAATCCACCAAAGGCTTGACCGAAACTTTTAATTATGGATATATTAACTAACGCCGCGCGAATGTACTTATTGCTTTCAGTACGAGCGAGCGGAGCGAGCGATAACGCGAATCGAGAGCGCAGGCACTGCGCCGCGAATTGCCCGTGCCGAACAGTCAATTATTTTAAAGAATCGGGTTCGCCTTTTGGAAGATTGGCTTTTGCAGTCATTTCAATAACAGTAAGTTCTGCAACAGCCGTCTTTTGTAAAAGTAATTTGTTATAGTTAAAATTTTTGGTTTTTTCATACCTTGCCATAATAACAGAATCAACTATTCTCTGTTTTTCTTCATTTTCCAAAAACCGCACTTTCGCTTTTCCCATAACACACTTATACCGCATTGTAACACTTTTATTTTTCTCAATGCAGTCTATTTCAAGGGGAATGTCCATTTCAAACGAACAATACGGATTCTCTTTAAGCATATTGTATTTTTTGCCCGATAAAGCACCGTGTATGTAAAAACATAACTGACCGTCATTTGCCGTATATGCAAAATTGACCGGCACAATATAAGGAAAATTTCCATCGGATAGTCCAAGCCTAATTACACTACATTCATCTATAATATTTATTATTTCACGAAAATCGGTTATTTCTCTGTCTTTTCTTCTCATAATACTTTATCCTTGTAATAATTACAGCACAAACACTGAAATCGGAATCCTCCTTGCCAAAAAATATTTATTTAACATATATCAACATAATATCATAATATTACGGAAATATAAAGATATAAATCGGATATTTCCTGTTTGATAAATAAAAGTATAAAATAATTGTGAATTTAAATTGCTTGATTGATGTTTGGTTTTTGCCTGTTTTCGGTCATATTATTATAAAAATTATTTGTATAATTTTTATACAATATTCGTTGACAAAAAGAAAAAATTGTGATACTGTATAAATAGACGTGAACTTGTAATACGGAAAAAGAAATAAACAGTATATGTGTTTGTTCGGCCGTGTTATAAATTTGTCGGCAAAAAAATTATGTACAGGAGGACTGAAATTGAAAAACGAAAGAAATAAAAAAGCGATTCGTAAAATACTTTGTGTTTCCCTTGCGGCGGTAATGCTCGGAGCTTATGTGGGAACGACCCTGCCGCAGTACACGGGTACGGGCATTGTTGCACAGGCGGCAAATTCGGAACGTGATTTTTACACTGAAGAAAATGGTGATGGTACAATTAGTATAACGGGTTATAAAGGCACTTCTTCCAATGTTGTTATACCGTCATATATCTTTGGTGAAAAAGTTACAGTAATTCATAGTATGGGTGACGGTGCAAAATATATTACAAGCGTAACAATTCCCAACAGTGTTACGAAAATAAGAGGATATGCTTTTATTGAATGTACGAAATTAAAAAGCGTAACAATTCCCAACAGTGTTACATTAATAGATGTTGATACATTTAGGGGTTGTACGGAACTAACAAGTATAAAAATTCCAAACAGTGTTACAGAAATAGGTAGTGGTGCATTTTCGGGTTGTACCGGACTGAAAAGTGTAACAATTCCCAACGGTGTTACCTATATAGGTAGTGGCGCATTTTCAGATTGCACCGGACTAACAAGCATAACCATCCCAAACGGTGTTAATAGAATAAATTATATGACATTTAGGAATTGTACGGGATTAACGAACATAACCATCCCAAACAGTGTTACGGAAATAGATAGCGAGGCATTTTTAGATTGTACGGGACTGAAAAGCGTAACAATCCCCGATAGTGTTACAGAAATAGGCAGTGGTGCATTTTGGGGTTGTACGGGGCTTACAAGCGTAACTATCCCAAACAGTGTTACAGAAATAATTCAATGGACATTTGAGGATTGTACGGGATTAACAAGCATTATAATCCCCGACAGCGTTACTAATATAGATTCCAGTGCATTTTCCGGTTGTGAAAATTTGACCATTTACGGCAAGAAAAATTCTTATGCAGACAAATATGCAAATAATAATGATATTCCCTTTAAAGCTATTGTTGATGTGAAAGCTACCGGCGTAAAACTCAATACAACACGCACATGGCTTGGCAGAGGTGAAAGCTATCAGCTTAACGCAACTGTAAGTCCGAGTAACGCAACAGACAAAAAAATAACTTGGACTTCAAGCAACAATAATATAGCAACCGTAAGCAACGGCAAAGTAACTGCTAAGAAAGACGGAACGGTTACGATTACCGCAAAAACAAGCAACGGCAAAACGGCAACCTGCAAAATAACCGTTCAGCCGCCTGCAGGCAAAATAAGCCTTAATAAATCGACTTTGTATCTCGGCGTTGGGGAAAAATTCCAACTTACAAGCTCTGTTCAGTCGGGCACAGCCTCGGCAAAGAGGGGATTTTCGTCAAGCAACAATAATATATGCTACACAAGTGGTTCGGGACAATTGACCGCAAAGAAAACCGGCACGGCATATATTACGGTAAAAACATTCAACGGCAAAACAGCACAGTGCAAAGTTGTTGTACAGCCGCCGGCAAATAAAGTAAATCTTAACAAATCTACCTTATATCTCGGTGTAGGGGAGAAATTCCAACTCACAAGCTGGGTAGATTCGGGTACTGCATC
>CANQBK010000115.1 GCA_947589485.1 uncultured Clostridia bacterium
CTGCCTGAATTGCCCTTTTTACCTGTTCCATCTGTGCCGGGTTCAGCCCTTTCCCGGTTAACTGCTTAATAATGCTGAATTTCGGTTTTCTTTTGGATAAAATCTTTTCCGCCTTTCCTGCGGACATCCCTCTCCACCTGCACCACACGCTTTTCTCCATTTTTCCCCTGAACAACGGCATAGGCATCCTCTGCAAACCCGCTGCCGCCCGAAAGTGTTTCCTGTGCTTTCTCCTGCCCGGTCCGTTCCCTGCTTTCTGCGCTTTCTACGTTTCCTATCCTTTCCTCCAATCCCTCTTTTGCCTTCTGCACTTCCTCAAAATCTGCAAGCAACTGGTTTTTTTCCTCAATCAGCATCTGGCTCTGATGATAAAAACGATCCCTTTCCTCTAAAACGGACTTCTTTTCCTTTACATAATCTGCCTTTTCGGATTCCAGCATCTTAACCTGCTGCTCCAGACGGTTCACTTTTTCACGCAATGCGGCGCACTCCGATGCCTGCTTATTATTCCGGTCTTGTAACTCCTCCAAGTCCCGTTCCCTCTGATGAAGCGCCTCTGTCAGTGAATCCTTTACTTCGTCGCTGGATTGCTTAATGCTGTCCAGTTTTGACAGCTCATTGATAACCTGCTCATACATCTTTTTATTGCCGGCAATCTCCTCTATCATGAAAGTGATTTTTTCCTGTATGGCTTTCATTTCCGGGCTGTCCTGATCCAATGCTGCCTCCGCCTCCTGATTTGCCTGATATATCAGTTTCAATGCCTGCTCCATATCATAAGCAATCAGGTTTTTAGCCCCCACCTCCGTCAACTGCTCCACGGTTACGCCTTTGTCATAATAATTTGCCAGCAACTGCATCTGATAAGGATTAAATTCCCCGCTTGCCAGCATCCGCAAAAATCCCTCATCACTGTTTGACCTCATAATGGAAGAAAACTTTCGGCATAAATCTATCGGCCATCCCGCCTCTGCATAGAGTGCAACCAGTTCTTTCGGATAGCCAAGGTTCAAATCCTCTTTTGCCAGCCTCAACACATCATCCTTACAGCCTTTCCTTGTAAACTCACTGATGACCGGTGCAATATGCACATCATCCGTTCTTCTTGTTTCCATATACTGCCTCCTTTTCCGCAAAAAAATAACAGCCTATCGTTTTGGCTGTTCCTGTCTGTTTTCTACTCTGTTTTTTTCTTCCTGTTTCTCCTTTACCCGCTCTGCGCTTTCCATAAACTCTGCTATCATTTCCCTTGACATCTTCAATTTTTTGCCAATTTCTTTCCTCCTTTGGTAATTGCCGCTTAACTTATCCTTGTAGTTCTTCCGGATTGATTCGATTTCTTCCAGCGTATAGCCCTCATTCCGCAGTTTTCTTTCCAGCGCCTGATACCCTTTGTGTTCTTTTTCAAAAAAATCATCTCCCGCAAGATAACTCTGCTCTGCCGGGGCTAACTGTTTCATCTCGTCAGCAACCGCAAACAGGGG
The DNA here is from genome assembly GCA_947589485.1 of uncultured Clostridia bacterium. GTDB lineage: Bacteria > Bacillota > Clostridia > Oscillospirales > Acutalibacteraceae > UBA1213. The sequence goes on from CANQBK010000115.1 coordinate 1,485, forward strand.
TTCAAACTGCTTTCTTTCCCGATACATCTGCCGCCTTTCATCCTGACATTTCCCTGCTTTCAATTCCAGATTGTCCCTGACTGCCGCCAGCTCCGTAATGGAATGGACATCATTTTTCACAAGGAACAGATATTTTTCATGGCACTCATTCATTTTGCGTATCTCATCCCGGTACTTCCATGCTTTGCTGTAAGGCAGCTTCTCCAAATGCCTTATGCGGCATATCTTCGCATAATACGTCTTTTGTATGCCCTTCAGCTTTGTCCGCCTCAAAAACTCGTCCTCTGGCGGCTCAAAGATATAAGAATGTTGCTCTTTGTCCCTCTTTGCGTAGCTTCCCATACTTTCTGACCGTATCCTTGCCCTGATCCGTTCTTCCGTGTAATCATCTCCCAATGACTTACACCGGCAGAACCGCCCCATCCCCTGTGGCCTGACTGCAAGATACTTATTCTGCTTGATGTCATATCCTTTCTCCAGCATAATGTCAAGAAACCCTTCAAAGGAATCTGACTGCATGATACAGGCGTCCACATCCCTCTTTATCATATCCCGCCAGATAAACTTTCCATCCCTGAACTCATTCCAATCCTTATACCGCTGATTTCCATATCTGCCCTGTTTCTCTATATCAATCGTAGAGAGCCCGTATTCCTCACACAAACGGTTTGTGATCGGTTGGATTATCTTTGCCCAATCCCCTTTTTCATAGCGGTATTTTCTGCCATTCAGATAATCCACACTGTTGAAGATAATGTGCCCGTGGATATGCTGCGTATTATCATGTACGGCAAAAATGCTTTCATATTCCCCGCCAAGATATTCATTTACAAACTTCCCGATTATCTCAAAAGCGGTTTCCGGAGTGACTTCTCCCGCCTCAAAGGATATGATAAAATGGTACCCCTGCCTTTTATCCGTTTTGCCATACTTTTGTTTCGTGCCCAGCATCTGTTCAAAGGCTTTTCCGGGCTGACAGTTAATCCCGGTTACCAGCCTGCCATCCTGCGTTTTCTCTGCATCCAAAATATAGTCTATGGCCTGTTTCAAATGCTTGCCCGAAAACTTTACTCCGCTGTCATTGATCGTGAGTATTTTAGTGATAGCCAAACTCTGCCACCACTCTTTCCACCGTTTCATTCAGTTTCCGCATATAGGCAACCAGCCGGACTTTATCCGATTCCCTGTATAATCCCGAATTATTGTTGTGCGTAATCTCATTGATGTTCACCCCAATCCGGTTTACCTCATTGATAAGGCTTTTCAATCCTTTTCTTATTTCCGGGTAATCGTTTGGCTCCTGTGTTATCAGCAGCCGAAAATATTCTGATTCTTTCATGCCGGCCCGTTTTGCCCTTTCAGAAAATGTTTTTGCACAATCGGCAGTCATACGGAAGTGTTTTACAATTTCCTTTGCCATCTACCTCATCCTTTCCTGCTCTCTGCGTCCGTCTGCCTGTCTGCCATTCCCCATCCGGTCCGCCTCTTTTATTCCATACGCCTGAATTTTCTCCTCCAGCCCTTCCGGCACCTTTCCAAGCGTATCAACAATGACCTGCAGCGCAATATCCTTTGCCAACTGCTCGTACTTTGTCTGCCGCCATAATCCGTCCAGAACCTTTTCCTGTTCTTTCAGTATATCGTGCGCCTCACTGAACCTGAGATATTCTTCCTGACTACCCGGATTCTTCATTCCATCTTCCATGTTGCCGATTAATTCAAGATTCCATTCGCAGACATCGTGAATCGCATGATCTATGGAATAAGGCTGATATTCCGAAAATGCTTCCGCAGTATTCCTTACCATAAGTTCCTGTTTATGGACTGCCAGTGAAAACTCATGTTCATGCAGATAATCCAGAATGATTTCTGCCCCGTTCTGGTTCATGCTGATCTCTGACTCCGTCATAGCCAGCCACATGACAAGTTCTCCGGGTGTTTTTATCTCCAACGCATCCATTTCCATGTTTCCTGCACCTCCTTTTACCTGTCTGTTTTTCCGCAAATCTTTTCACGTCCCCGAAACCGCCGGCTTCCTTGAAGTCCCCGCCGGTTTCGCCAGATACGCATTTTGTATCACAAAATGCAAGCCTGCCGGCTTTCTGGTCAGGGGACGCCCCTGAAACCCCAATAATATGCGATACTATATCGCCTATATATCAAAAACCGCCTTTTTTATATCATTCCCATATCGGTTTTGGCGGTTTCTATATCATTGCTATATCATTGGAACTTTCCGTTTTGCAAAAACTATATCACTGTTATATCTTTACTTCCATTTTCTATATCATCACTGTATCATTTCCTGCTGTTTCTATATCATCGCTATATCACCGGATTTTTTCTGATTTTAAGGACTATATCGCTGCTGTATCATTTTCCCTCTTTTCTATATCATTCCTATATCAGAAAATCCAAATGCCATATCGTTGCTATATTATCTTTGCAGTTTCTTTCGGTTTCTCCCGCTGCTTTTTCTGTTCCATGTTCCACTGGTTAAAATCCTTATACGGTTCCGGTGGCAGAAAAATTTCTGCCACATAACCTTTTGCCGCATACTTCTCTTTTAACGCTTCCGCCGCCTTTCTGCCCGGTTCGTCATTATCCAGACAAAACTGGATTTCCTCTATTTCCGGGTGCTCTGCAAGAAAGGTTTCCAAAGGTGCATCTGCCAACATTCCAAGAGCCACCATGCTTGCCTTGTCTGACGGAAACATTGTGATATAGCTCATAAGATCGATTGCCGCCTCAAACACCACAACCTTTTTACAGTCCCGGCAGTGAAGATGAAAGCCATATCGTTTGTCATTCCCTGCCACATCGCATCTAAATCCTTTTCCGTTTTTATCAAAAACACCCCGCAGGCTGGCAAACTTAGGCACGCCATTCTTGTCAGTTCCGACAAATACAATGTTGTGATAATTCTTTGCCTCATACATAATTCCTTTTCCCACAAAGAAGTCAATCACATAGCGGGCAATCCCCCTTTCATGTTCCAAATAACGGTACAGATAGGCGTTGCTCCCTGCTTGCTCCGGCAATACAAATGGTTTTGCCTTTTCCGCCTGTTTTTGTTTCGGAACAATGTTTTGAATGTTCTTTGCTCCATCTTTCCTGCTGTACCCGGCAAAATCTAACAGCCAGAACACCGCCTCCTTGACATCCATTCCTGCAAACACACGCAGGAAATCAATCTGGCTGCCTCCATTCTCCCCTTTGTCATACCGTCTTGAAAACCTGCACCAATGGCTCCTCTCATATATTCGGATAGAATCCATTTCTTTCAAAGTATGGTAATGTCCAACCCTCTTTACGGTATATCCTAAATATTCTGCGACCGAACACAGGTCTACCTGTTTTGCAAGAGCCAGCTCATCTTCCGTGAATCTCATGCTCTGCCTCCTCCGCTACTTTTGATGAGTTATCCCATTCCAGACATTGATAATTCGTCTGATAAACCATACTTTCATTTTTGATAATTCCTTTTTCCAAAAAACTGAAATACTGCTTATTATCCCTGCCAATGATGATATGATCCTGCAGAGGAATCCCAACCAAGTCACAAAGTTTCTTCATACGGTCCGTAAGCCTTACATCTTCCTTAGACGGCAAAAGGTCCCCGGAAGGGTGGTTATGGCAGAGGATCATCCTGTGCGCATTTGACAAAATACTGGATTTTAAGAGTTCTCTGGGGTGTGCCAGTGAATAATTCAATGCACCCACACTTGCAAAATTACAGTTGATCGGCATACCGTCTGCCCGGAGATTTATGACACAGGTTA
>CANQBK010000116.1 GCA_947589485.1 uncultured Clostridia bacterium
GTTTTTCGGTGGGGAACCCACGCAAGGGGTTCCCCGTGAACAATAGGTTTTTGCCTTTGTTAATGATAGTTAAGGGCCCCGGCGCAGTGCCTGCGCCCCCGATTCGCGAAGTCGTTCGCTCCGCTCACTCTTAACTCGAACAATAAATATCTTGACGCGGCGTAAGCTAAATGGTAACAACACTTACGCCGCGCGAATGTACTTTTGGTTCTCAGTACGAGCGAACGGAGTGAGCGATAACGCGAATTGCCCGCGCCGGCTCGGCGCCGCCAAAGGCTCCGCCTTTGGAATCCGCAAGCCTTTGAAAAGGCTTGACCGAAACTTTTAATTATGGGAATATAAACTTATGCCGCGCGAATAAAATACCGTATCAATAAACTTTTTACTTTCAGTCAGAGTGAGCGGGTAATTCAATTTTACCGATATAAGATACAATCTCATCTCTCATACGCAGTGCTTCACGTCTTGCGGCTTGTGCATAATCTCTTGGCTCAATCCCCTCTTCTTTTTTCCATGCACACATAATGCCTCTTGAAGAGTTTATGACCGCACCTAAACCGTTTTCATCAAATGCCGGTGCAACATCTCTCGCTCCGCCGCCCTGCGCTCCGTATCCGGGTACAAGGAAAAATGTATGCGGCAACGCCTTGCGAAGCTCTCCAAGCTGTTCGGGATATGTTGCTCCAACAACTGCGCCTACACCCGAATAATTGTATTCGCCTTTCAGCTCCTCTCCCCACTTCTCACACATATTGCCCATTGTACGGTAAACCGTAAGTCCATCGTCGAGCTTTCTGTCTTGCAGCTCTCCCGATGAGGGATTAGAAGTCTTTACAAGTATAAACAAACCCTTGTCGTTTTTCTTGCAAATGTCAACAACAGGCTTTACACCGTCGGTTCCCAGATATGCGTTTACCGTAAGAGCATCACCGCCAAAGGATTCAAACAATTTACCGTCAATTTCCGTCTCACCGAGATGAGCCGAAGCATAAGCCTGCATTGTTGTGCCTATATCGTTGCGCTTTGCGTCCGTTATTACAAATAGTCCCTTTTCCTTTGCATACTCGATAGTTCTTTGAAGTGTACGAACACCGTACCAGCCATACATCTCATAATATGCCGTCTGCGGCTTAACAGCGGGAACTATGTCGCAAAGTGCGTCAATAAGTCCTTTGTTAAATTCAAAAAGAGCCTCCGATGCGCCTTCAAGATTTTTACCGTACTTATTAAACGCTTCTTCCTTTATAAAATCGGGCAAATAGTCCAACTTTGGGTCAAGACCTGCCACAGTAGGATTTTGCATTTTTACAATTGATTTTATAAGTCTGTCAAATGACATTTTCTTACCTCCGTTATTATAATTCGTTATATACAATTTTACCGCCGCAAACGGTGAGCTTTACCTTTGATGTAAGCGTTATTCCTTTGAACGGCGTGTTCTTTGATTTTCCATGCAGCTTTTCGGGATCAACCGTCCATTCCTCTTCGGGATCAAAGAGCATAACATCAGCAGGGGCTCCAACAGAAAGTGTGCCTGCATTTATGTTCAAAATTTTTGCAGGATTTAACGACATCTTTTTCGCAAGTTGAGTCAAAGACATCAAACCGCCTTTGACAAGTACGGTATATGCTGCGGAAAATGAAGTTTCCATTCCTATTGCTCCGTTTGGAGCTTTTTCAAAATCCGCTTTTTCTTCGGGTGCGTGGGGCGCATGATCGGTAGATATTACATCAAGCGTACCGTCAAGCAATCCGTCAATCATTGCCCGTCTGTCCGTTTCGGTTCTAAGAGGAGGATTCATACGGTAATCCGCATCTTTTTTAAGAAGTTCACGCTCCGTAAGCATTAAATAATGCGGACACGTTTCCGCAGTCACCTTAACTCCGTGTTTTTTTGCGTCCCTTATCATATCGCATGATGACGCCGTGCTTACATGGCAAATATGTATCGGAACATTATATGCCCGTGCAAGTGCAATTTCTCTTGCCGTTCCTGCGTCCTCTGCGGCGTTTGGCATACCTTTTACTCCGAGCAATTCGGAAATTTCACCCTCGTTGATTTTTCCTCCTGCAAGAAACGGATCTTCGCAATGAGCCGTGACCGGTATATTAAGCTCCGCCGCCTTTTTCATAGCGTTGACCATAAACAAAGTGTTTTTAACAGGCTTTCCGTCATCTGAAAGAGCGGAAATACCCGCACTTTTCAATGCGTCAATATCGGTAGGCACTTCACTTTCAAGACCCATTGTTATTGCACCTACAACATAAACGTGAGCGTCAGCTTTTTCGGCTTTGTTAAGTATATATCTTACGGTTTCGGGAGTATCGACCGCAGGAACAGTGTTGGGCATTGCAAGAATACTTGTTACCCCTCCCGCCGCCGCACTTTTACAGCCGCTTATAATATCCTCTTTGTGTGTTTGACCCGGGTCACGCAGGTGAACATGAAGGTCAACAAGTCCGGGCAGTGCCGTAAGTCCCTTAGCATTAATAATTTCGGCATTGGAAGACATTTCCGATAAAGGTGCAAATTTTCCGTCCTTTATCAGTATATCCCCCACTTCATCAATACCGTTTTCGGGATCGACAATTCTTGCGCCTTTAATGAATATTTCGCTCATACAATCTCCTTAATCGTCATAATCATCATAATCGTCATAATCATAATCGTCTTCTTCGGAGGAGAGTAGTTTTTCAAGCGACTTTTTCAGTTTACTTCCTACGGAACCCGATTTTTTCTTTTTCTTTTGTTCCCCTATAAGCATTTCTTCCGTTTTATAAGTTTCATTTGAAAAAGGATCGTCGGTGGGATCATAACCTTTATAGAAATCCGTGGTTTCGTCCTTTTTAGTCTGCTTTTCTGTCCGCTCCCTCATATCCGTTACATTATTTGCTGTTTCTTGTGTTTTGGATTTAGGAACCGAATTATTGTTAAATGTTTTTATTCCCTGAGGCGTACCAAACTTCTTTTCGTATGCCTGCGCTTTGGGAAGCGATTTTCTCAGTTCTTCTATTTTTTTGTTATACTCTTTGGCATTTACGCTTTCTAACCTTGGGATTGCGGTCAATGGCGTATTGACCGGTTGTATAGGCGGCTGTGAAGGTGAAGCATGCTCAAATATTATTCCTGTATCACGTTCAAATATAAACTCTGATTTAATCGGTTTTGGCTGCTGTTTTTTCTGTATCGGTTGTTCGGGTTTCGGCTCCTGCCTTGGCTGTATCGGTTGTTCAGGCTTCGGCTGTTGTCTTGGCTGTACCGGCTGTTCAGGCTTCGGCTGTTGCCTTGGCTGTATCGGTTGTTCAGGCTTCGGCTGTTGCCTTGGCTGTATCGGTTGTTCAGGCTTCGGCTGTTGTCTTGGCTGTATCGGTTGTTCGGGTTTCGGCTGCTGTCTTGGCTGTACCTGCTGTTCGGATTTTGGCTCCTGCCTTGACTGTATCGGTTGTTGCTCCGAATTTATAGACTCATTATGTTTGCCAACATTATAGGACAGTTCTGATTTTTCCAAATTTTTTTCGTTATAAGCGTCCGCTGACTCAAGAGCCTTAACCGCTGCCTTGACTGCGGCTTCAGCTTTTGCCGCTTTAGCCTTTTCAAATTCAGAATCGGTTTCTTCGCCGCTGTCATCTAAAAATGTGTTTTCATCATCTGAAGCCCTATAAATCACATTTTGGTTTTCATCTTGTTTTTCTTCTTGTTTTTCTTCTTGTTTTTCTGCTTTTATCGGTTCTTCTTTAGGAACATCTTCCGATTTCAAATTTTTTGAACCGTCCTTAACTATAACATCTATCTGGTCAATTGCATTTTCCGCAACGGCACCGATAACCATTTTACCGTCTGAGGATTTTCCTATTTCAAGTTCAATTTTGTTATCCGTTACCGATTCTTCTTCAGCCTTATATATTTCGTTTTCGGGGCGTACATCTTTAACGGCAGATTTTTCAATGGGCTTAATAATTACGCTTTGGTCATCAAGTTCGTCATCTCCGTATGAGGAATGATTTTTCAATTTATTTTTTACTTTATCCCAAATATTCGACTCACCGTCACCTGCATCTTCCGAAACGTCTTCACTGTCCATTTCATCATATTCGGTGTCGTACTCTTCATCGCTGTCATCTGCAAAAAGTTTTAATTTCAGTTTTTCAAAAAATCCTAATTTTCCGGTCTTTGATTCTTTGCTCATAGGCTTTTCTTCCTCGGTATTTGTTTTTTCTGTTAATACGGATAATTCCTCGGTCTTTGAGTTATCGGTTTCGGACTTGGGCTTTTCTTCCGACTTTGCCGTTACTGTTTCGGACTTCGGCTTTTCTTCCGACTTTGCCGCTACTGTTTCGGACTTCGGCTTTTCTTCCGACTTTGCTGTTACTGTTTCGGGCTTGGGCTTTTCTTCCGATTTTGCCGCTACTGTTTCGGGCTTAGGCTTTTCCTCCGACTTTGCCGTTACTGTTTCGGACTTTGGCTTTTCCTCCGAATTTGCCGTTACTGTTTCGGACTTGGGCTTTTCTTCCGACTTTGCCGCTACTGTTTCGGGCTTGGGCTTTTCTTCCGATTTTGCCGCTACTGTTTCGGACTTTGGCTTTTCCTCCGATTTTGCCGCTACTGTTTCGGACTTCGGCTTTTCTTCCGATTTTGCCGCTACTGTTTCGGGCTTGGGCTTTTCTTCCGATTTTGCCATTACTGTTTCGGGCTTTGGCTTTTCCTCCGACTTTGCCGTAACCTTTTCGGGCTTTGGCTTTTCTTCCGACTTTGCCGCTACTGTTTCAGACTTCAACTTTTCTTCCGATTTTGCCGCTACTGTTTTGGACTTAGGCTTTTCTTCCGATTTTGCCGCTACTGTTTCGAGCTTGGGCTTTTCTTCCGATTTTGCCGTTACTGTTTCGGGCTTGGGCTTTTCTTCCGACTTTGCCGCTACTGCTTCGGACTTCGGTTTTTCTTCTGATTTTGCCGCTACTGTTTCGGACTTGGGCTTTTCCTCCGACTTTGCCGCTACTGCTTCGGACTTCGGTTTTTCTTCCGACTTTGCCTTTACTGTTTCGGACTTTGGCTTTTCTTCCGATTTTGCCGCTACTGTTTCGGACTTCGGCTTTTCTTCCGATTTTGCCGTTACTGTTTCGGACTTTGGCTTTTCTTCCGACTTTGCTGTTACTGTTTCGGGCTTGGGTTTTTCTTCCGATTTTGCCGCTACTGTTTCGGACTTCGGCTTTTCTTCCGACTTTGC
>CANQBK010000117.1 GCA_947589485.1 uncultured Clostridia bacterium
AATATTTTTTCATCATTGACCAACTCCCTTTGGTCAATTATAACATATTTCTTCTACTTTTTCATGCGGTTGCCCTGGTTGATATTATTTATAAATTTATCAGAAAACATAATATTTTGTTATACTGACATAACAAATTTAGCCATACCAACTGTGTTTTTGGAAAACAGTTGATGGAACTTGAATTATTATGTCATTTTTTGCTGTCAAATTAATTACTGTCGCAACAAATGAATAGAGTAGACTGGGGGACACTCTGTCCCTCAACCTTTCATTGCACCGTACATATGGGTCTCGTATACGGCGTTACATGAATACGGATTTTACTACAATTAATTAAGATAGTAATTCAGAGAGTTGACCAAAGCAGGTCTGCACTTTTTCTTGTTTGCCTTTTCTAAAACTTTCGATGAAAGTGAATAGTTTACAACATTCACGGAGCACCGTCTATATAGACCAAGCTTTGAATTTGCAACTTTGAAGATATCTTCATCTGACATATTGTATTTACACATTCTGTTAAGCTTTATCAAATTACAATATTTTCCAAAAGCCAAAACTTAAAAATTCACTTTTCATAGGTCTTACAACTTTCGTTTTGGTGGCACTTACTTTCAAAAACAACTTCCTTTCCAACCAACATATTACAGATTTCATCACACTATCCGCCGCCTTTCCACTTTTGACGAATATGTTGACATCATCTGCATAACGTGCAAACCGAGGTCCTCTGCTTTCAATCTCCTTGTCGAGTTTAATCAAGGTAGATATTTGAAAGTATTGGCAAGATCGATCCGCCCTGCGGTACTCCCTCATAATTCTGACAGATAGCTCCGTTTTCCATTAGTCCTGCTTTCAAAAATTCTCTGATGAGGTGTAATGTTGTCGCATCGTTGACATTTTTTCTCAATATGGAAATCAATTTGTCGTGATTTACAGTATCAAAATACTTTTCTATATCAAGGTCTATTATCCATTCATAACCATCATTCAGGTTTTTAAGCACCTGCTCTATCGCCGTGTGACAGTTTCTTTCCGGTCTGAAACCGTGGCTGTAATTGCTGAAACTTGCGTCGTAAATTCTGACAAGTTCCTGTGCAACTGCCTGTTGTATTACACGGTCTGCTACTGTTGTTATTCCGAGAGGTCGCATTTTACCGTTTGACTTGGGAATATAGACCCATCGTACAGGCTGAGACTTGTATTTCTTCTCAAGTATGGCAGTTTTTATCTCTGTCCAGTTTCTTCTAAAATACTCGTCAAGCTCATTCACGGTAATTTTATCAACTCCCACAGCACCCCAGGGTTTTTGAATAAGTAAACAAATTGTTAATGAATAAAATAGATAGATATGATATACTCGTATAGAGGTGGTCATATCATGAAAAAATTAAGTTTAATGGAAGTGTTGGAAGGAATAGAAGATACAAGAAGGAGCAGAAGTGTAATATATCCGTTACACAAAGTATTGATAATCATGCTTCTTGCGATAATATGCGGAGCAACGTCGTATGCAAAGGTAGAGATGTTCGGAAAAAGTAAAAAAGAATGGTTAGGAACATTTTTATAATTGGAAAATGGGATACCTGATGCTTGTACATTACGAAATATTATAAAAGAAATAGATACTCAAAAACTTCATACTCTATTCTGTGAATGGATGAAAAGTGTAGCAAATGAATTGTATGGTGTTGTTGCAATAGACGGTAAACAGGCACGCAGAACCAAAGATGCAAAAAAACGACCGTTTCATGTAGTAAGTGCATTTTCAGCCGAGTATGGTCTTGTACTTGGTCAGTTAGCTTGTGAAGAAAAGAGTAATGAAATAACGGCAATACCAAAACTTCTGGAGATATTGGAGATTAAAGGCTGTATCGTAACGATAGATGCAATGGGTACACAAACAAATATTGCAAAATCCATAATTGACAATGGAGCGGATTATATTCTTGCATTAAAAGAAAATCAAAAAACACTTTACAATGAAGTAAAATTATACTTGGACGATATAAAACAGGAAAAAAAGCTGCTCGAATCAGAGAATTACTGTAGAACAGTTGATAAAGGACATGGCAGAATTGAAGTCAGAGAATGTATTATTTCTGAAGAAATAGGTTGGCTTCAAAATAGAACAGATTGGTCAAATCTTCATGGGATTGGTGCGATTCATTGTACGGTCGAGAAAAGTGGTGTCACTTCAAAACAAAGTCATTATTTTATTTACAGTTGTAAAGGTTTAAATGCAAAACAAATCATGAAATACAAACGAAGTCATTAGAGTATAGAGAATAATCTGCACTGGGTATTAGATATGGCTTTCAAAGAGGATGAAAGTAGAACAAGGAAAGATAATTCTGCTGAAAACTTTAATGTAATACGACAAATTGTTTTTAATATATTAAAGAGTGAAACAAGCTTCAAAGGTGGCATTATCGATAAACAATTTAAGTGCCTGCTTGATTCATCCTATCTTAACAAAATTCTTGTTAATTGGTTTTGTTCATAAATTTTTTCTCATTCAAAAAAACCTGCAGTACTGACTTTTATTAATGTCCCATTTGTAAACGCCAAAAATGTAACATTTTGATAGCGGTCAGATACATATTCAACCACTTGCTTTATCAACTTATAATTTAAAAATGGTTCTCCTCCAAGAAAGCTGATCAAACCTCGTTCATATTCACATGATAATTCTTTATCAATAATAGAAATTGCTGTTTGCAAATCCATGTGTTTTTTATCCTTATAAGGTTTATAACAGTATGTACAATTCAAATTGCAATCTTCAGTTACCAACAAAGTGATTTTTATAAGTTTTTTCAATTAACTCACCTCTAAGCTTATTATACTGCCGATATCATTAATTATCCGCTTTGAATTTTCAAAGCGCTGTTTATCATCATTCGTTTTATCATTTCCTTTTAATCTGTTATATACGATTTTAGCACTTGCAAGAATACACATTTTATTAATCAGACAAAAATCCGTAGACTGCTTATTTATATCACCTGAATAAAAATAATTTGCTGCGAAGCATATTTTACATATCCTGACATACTCACATCTCCGGCAAATATTATCTTGTGAAAAAATGAAATCCTTATCCTTAAGTCTAAAAAAGTCTGTTTTATCGCCTACACTGACGAACGACATTCCATTACACGGAATAACACTTCCTTTTGTATCGTAGCAGCTATCTTCACGGCATACATCGCAAGGCCTGAAAGATTCATTATATGGCAAATATACTGACAACATATTTTTTCTCAGAAATAGACAGGGAGTGGTATTATATTTTTCGTCTTAATAATATCTGACCAATTCTTCTAACTGTCCCCATAATTCTTTATAATTTAATTTATTCCAGTTAACACCAATTGCAAATTCAGCACGGCAATCAAATCCCTGTTCCGTCATCCATTTCATGTTTGATGACAGCTCAGAAACAGATTGAGGTGAAACAACTGTATTTATCATCAAATGATCATATAAAGATCTGAAGAAATCTAAATCGATTCTTTTAAAACTGCCCGAACCATCAATCATAGGTCTGTTTCTGTTATGAACCTGTTGATACCCGTCAAGGCTCAATTGCAATCGGATCATATTTTTATGATCGATGATCCATTTTTTATTTTAGAATTAAAAACTGTCCCATTGGTTATTAGGGAATATTCAAGAGTTTTGTAATGAACAGGATGTTGTTTCTGAATATATTCATCTATTCTTTCAATCAATGAGAAATTCAAAAAGGGTTCTCCGCCAAAAAAGCAAACAGTCCATTTATCACCCTGCTTTATTTGTTGTAAATGGCTTTCAACAATACTTACGGACACTTCAAAAGGCATTGTACTGTTGTTTTTCTTATGCTCATAGCAGTATACACAATTCATATTACAGTTTTCTGTGATGATCAGCATTATTTTGTTCGTCATATTCAGCTCCTATCCGAATTCCCGGCGTTACATTCACCGGATTATTCCTTGTTACTCCATAACAAAACTGACAATATTCTTTTTATATTCCAAAGGTACAAACAGTCAATTCTGCTTTTCCTTTCCTTAAATCAAAGATATCATTTATTTTTACATATTCAAAAGGAAAGGGTTACTGATGATATATTTTTTTGTAGTTATACCTCTGGGACACGAAACAAATATACCATTGCTTAGTGTGTATACTCTAATCACAACACAGTGAGAGCGGCTTTTTTAGTTTAAAACCAATTTCTTTTTTTATTTGGTTTTCTCCTAGATACTTCCATCGCATCTCATCCTTATTATTATAATGATACAACTCACATCGAACATTTCTTTCTGTCAAATAAGAATAGTATTTCTGCACACACACATCATTGCCCGGATATAAATCTATATGAATTTCGATCTTATCACTTTTCAAAAGTTCCTCAATACAATCATCATCAAGAATTATGGTTTCGTTTGAAATAATCCTTGCTTTCGAAATAGAGGAAATGTTATTTATATAATTTATCAAGTGCACAATACTATTATTTGTAAACAGTTCTCCTCCCACAACTGATAAACAATCTATTGTACACATTTGAAATATCAAATCCAACTGACTGATCAGCTTATCAATGTTATATAGCTTAGGATTGATATAGGGAATCATATGCAAACAATTTTTACACTTCAAAGTATAGGTTTGTCCCACCCATACTTCCAACAAAGGCAAATGAAGTTTTTTGTTTTTGTAATAATGAAAGAAAAAATAATATAGGAACCTGTAAAAAATATTTTTCATTTGTTCTCCATTTACATTATTTCAAGGCCGGTCAAAACATTGACAACCCTAGGCTTAGTTAATATCAATTCAATTAATAACGGGTACACTGTATTATTAATGACACATTCTGTGTTGTCAGTACCTCCACATTGTTTAGTCAAAACTCTGCAAGTACATCCGCCTTGGCAATATGATTTCCATGGACATTTTTTACACTTTTCGCTTTTTTCTCGCAAAAAAATAAATTTGTTTTCCATGCATTTTGCAAAACAATATCTAATGGTATACGGCAGATTATAATATCAAGTGCAACAAATGCAAATAAAAATAGACTTCATAGCAACCAAGGTGTAAAATGTAAGTAAG
>CANQBK010000118.1 GCA_947589485.1 uncultured Clostridia bacterium
CGATAAAGTGGCCCCAACACAGCCACTCTTGGATAGCGTATAAATCCCGGGTACTTATTACGTAACCGTTCGCCGCAACTGCGGGCGTAACCGCCGGGATAAATTCGGGCTGGAACGGGTCGGTCCCCTGCTGGTCCGGGTCAAAATCTACGGGGTCGCTTCCCGTGCTGTTATTATCCCACGGATAATTCCCGGGTGTGTCGGGGTTGCTGCTTCCGCCCCACGGGTCACCGTCTATATCGTTCGGGGCGTTGATAGCGTCATCTTCGTTATCAGTGCAGACAATACCCCAATCAGCGAAAAAGTTAACTATATCGTCCCAATTCGGGAACGCCATAGCCGCCGCATTAGCACCGCCAACGCTCGACGGTATCCAAACGGGATATGTCGCGTCGTTTTGCCCTATGCCGATTATTCTGTTTAGTGTGGGGTCAAATGTTGTCTCGTCTTTTTGTATCTTTACAATCTGCTTTGCGTTGTAGCATTCCATAAGGTAATCAGGGCTTGAGTTGCCGTCTGTAAATACCCATCCGTGATAATCACATAGCCGCTGATTTCCTACTGTGTCCGTATTCGCGTAGTTGCCCGTGTTCGTCCAATCCCACGCCCCATAAGTCTCGCTGTTTTGGCTCACATTGCTTAAATATTTAACGCCGTTATTATAATATCCCGGAATCCACGGGGTATTATAACCCTGACCGACATTCGTGCCGCTCTCCAACAAGCCTATATCTAAATCTGATAGTGTAGGATAACCGAAAATCGCCCTTGTCTGTGTCCCGGCATAGTTGTCGTAGGTAGACAAAGACCCGCCTATGTTGCAGCCGGTCCACGGCATACGCACCTGTACTATATAAGAGTCTTTAGTGGGAGTCATAGACAGGTCAAGCTCCTGCGTCTTATATGTATTAAAAAGCTCCAAACCCTTCAAAGTGATTTTTTGCTTCAGCAATTGAATCTCGTTGATACGTCCGAACATACAGGGATATTGCCCGGTATAGTTGAAATATTGCAATTGAGAACTGTGTTTAACTCTTCCGTCTGTGCTGCCCTGCTGTCTCGTATAAAGGGTTATACTGTCTATTACTAGCCAATTATCATAGCTCTCGCTAGTGTTAATTGTAGCGTTTACATTCCGACCTGACGCCTTTCCTGTAATATTTCCTTTAAAAAATACGCCGCTAACCGCTAGCGGTAAAGGTATATTGCTTTGTGTTACATCGTCCCCAAGAGCTACTTTATAATGTAATTCACCGTTCGGGTCGACTGTTGAGCTTTGGATTGCATAAGGCTCGGCAATTTTATAAGTACCTTTCCAGTCTGAAACTTTCTTTGTCTTTACAACCACCGCCCAATCTGTATTAGTGATATAAGTTAAGTTTGCGCTCCCCGCTTGGTCACCCTCGTCTCTATTCCCCACATTGCGCCCCAATACGGCGGGAACCGCAAGACATCCCTTGTGAAAATTGTGGTAATCGAACTTATGATTCGGAGACGTTCCAATATTACGTCCGCCCTCGCTTCTAGGTATAGCAAAAGCAACCTTCCCCGCGTAAATAGGGGAAAAGGTTTGAGGTAAAACGCCGTTAAAATCGTATTCTTTTCCTCTTATATTTACGATATTCGGCTTAGGAAAAGCGCGGTCGTAGTAATCACGAATCAACTTACAGGGCGCGTCGTGTGTGACTGTCATACCCTGTAATTCCGCGACTTCGTAGTTCTTCATTCCTGCGTATATGTTAGCCACTCTTAGACCCCCCTGTGAAACAACTGAAAACTATATTATCCGTCTGTAAACTTATCGCGGGGTCAAGCTCCCCGCGCGTGAACATAAACGTCCTCGTGTCTGTGTTAACCTGCATCGGCAAGCGCCCGTCCGCTATAAGGGCGTTACATAAATCATCTGACCCCTGATTGAAGATTATCGCGTCCGTCATCAGTATAGAGGTCTGATACGACATTAAGACGTCAACCTCTAAGTCAAGCGCCACTTTACCGCCCAAAAGCGCCGTTTTGTTACGGATAAAATAATAGCGCTGAAACGGTTCGATATAGCAATAATTCCCGAAATCCTTTGATATATCGCCCGTGAAAATCACCGTCGGATTTATTACATCTGTATCTTCTTTTAAGTAGGCGTTGGTTATATTATTCACCGCCGCGCCTAAATTCTTATAAACAACGCGCGGGTCATCGCTTATTTTGTAACATTGAACATTCAATATTAATCACCGCCTTATATGATAAACACCCCGCCATTAGCCGGTATTATTACACCGACCCGGCGGGGCGTTAACTCAATTATTCCTGTGTTGTATAAGGAGTATCTGAGAGTACAAAAACAATACCGTTTTCTGATAAGTCATTGTAATATCTCAATTCCTGCTTATAGAAATAGTTTGTATATTCACCGTCCGCGTTATACGGGCTTGTTGTAATACGCGGTTTATTAACCATCATACCGATAGCTTCAATATCTACTATAAGACCGATTACACCGTCCTGCTTAACCGCTGTACCGGAGCTTGTCGTAATATCGATAGTAGTCGCATCAGCGAGCGCCGCTTTGTCGCCTGTACCCTGCCAATAAAGAACTTCTTCGCCGTTAGGCAACGCTGTAAACTCATTATGGAAAGTGTCGCTCTGTAAATAAACGTCGATTGCTTCGATAGCCTGTGAGTGCAGCATCGCGACTTGGTACTCAATAGGCGTGTGCCGTGTGTAGCCCTCGGTGTTATACTTCACCGACATTTTCTCAAGGTATTTTTGAGTAAGTCTGAACGTCTTGCCGAACCATTTCCAAAACTCGGGAGAGGTCCACGCCTGAGCCGCCGTGAGAGACGCGCTTGTCTCGGCGTTATACGCCTGCAAGCAATTTACGACGTGAGCGCCCGTTTCGGGGTTAGTCTTCGCATAAGCAAGTTTTTCACCGATAAAGTTAGAGATAGCCATATTCTCACATTGTTCAAGTTCAATCTCTACGGTGTTTTCAATTGCTGTGAATACGCTGTCTATATACGCGCCCATTGCTTCCCAACTAGTAAACGCGCTCTGTAACTGCGTGTCCCAAATAGTAGCGCGGATTTCAAAGTTGTTTACTTCGTCAAAAAGTTTCTGTTTAGACGACGGCTTAGTTACTATATACTGGTCGACACTCTGCCCGTCCTGCAAGTCATATTTCGGGTTTTTAATAGCCTTGTAAGGCTCGGTGTAAATCTTCTGTAAAATCGCACCGTACTCAAAAGTGTCGCGAATCATACGCTTTTGCGCTCTCGTGTACTTTCGGGAACTCTGGATTGTCTTACCGATACGGTCAACCAAAGATTTAATAAACGCGTCCTTGTTAGTCTCTGAACTTAATACCGTATTACCTAGTGATATTAACCCCGTATTGTCGGCGGTAGTGATAGCTGTTTCACCGATAGCCTGCTGTACTACGCCGTTTACGAAATCTTGAATATTATTTACTTTCATTATTATCTTCCCCCTCGTTTATGTTGTCTTCATCCGCAATATCCGCGCTCTCTGCCACTTCTTCCGCCGGCTCTGCCGGGGCTTCGGGCGTTGATACTTCCGCTTCCTGCTTAGTGTTTAGTGTTTCCTCAATTTTGTTAATCCGCGCGTCAATGTCGTTAAACCGCGCAATAATAGCGGCTAAATCAAGCGAATTTGACTCTGCGACTTCTTCGACCGCTTCCGCAACATTCTCGCCTGAACTTTCGCCCGCTAAAATATCAAACGTTCGCATCATAATTTAAATCACCCTTTCGTAATAAAACCGTCAAAACCGGCGTCTCTTAATTTTTCAAGATACGCTTCCGCGTTTTCCCTGTACTTAAAAGCGCCTACCTGTACTTTATAAAATATATCTGAACCCTCTTCGGGATTGTCTTCGGGATACTTTCTAAGCGCGGCTACTTTATCCCTGAACCAATTCATATCTTTTTTGTAGTTATTGAGCCAATTTTCAGGGTCACCGTGAGCGCTTGCATATCCCCGCGCGTTAGCCTCTTTGTGACTGACAATATCCTCAAGTTTAATTGTCGGATATTGAGCCATAAGACAGGCGCAAAATTCAGCGGCTAAATCAAAAGCGGCGTTGAAATATTTTTCATCTTTGAGGTCGTCTTCACAAATCTCGAACTGTATGAAACCCTTGCCGTTCAGCCAATTATAAGAACCTTTAGGACCTGACCCGCATCCTTGACACGGGAGATTAAAAGGTAAAATCTGACATACTACCGGGGCGTCGGTCTTCCCCTTACCGATTACGCCGTGAGGCAATACGTCGTTACTGTATTTTCCGCCGAACCAATTCTGATAATAATTTTCACCCAATTCATCGGGTGCGTTTACGTAACGCTTCGCGTAGGGGTTGTTGCAACCCGTGGAGTGGACGACAATGCCGATAGGAGTTATATTCCCCAATCGCCCGTTTACGTACTTGTCACTCTTATTTTGCATCGCTGTTATTATTCTCATTGTTATCACCCCTCTTTTCTATCTGGTGCGCAAAATAAAACGTTATAACTGATACAATTATTGTCTTCATCGTATCGTTATATGTATCAGGATATAAAAAGCATAAAGCCGAAAACGCAGCGCATAATATAATTGTTATAATCGACTTTACGCATAACAAATTTCTCAATCTTACTTCACCCCTCTAAAGCGCCTTGGATATGTTAATAACCCGCCGTTTAAAGGAGTTGAAAAACGTCGGGATATTAACATAGAAAGGAGGTAAAACCAAATGCCATTTTGAAAGGATTTTAAGGAAAGGGTGCCTGTCCCCTTGATTATATTATATCACAAAGTTATTGATTTGTCAATAGTTTTTTTCAAAATTTTCAAAAATTTCTTCAAATTCTTGACCTGTGAGGTCGGAGTCGTAACAACATTTTTCCGGTATCATACGGAGAATTGCGGCTTCGCGTTCGTTTAACGGGGTTATTCCTACTGACTGAAAAGGTGAAAAGCTGAACGTGTCGCTGAAAATCCGGGCGTTTTTCGGGTATTTCTTGTC
>CANQBK010000119.1 GCA_947589485.1 uncultured Clostridia bacterium
GGTGTCCGGTCTGCCGCTCTTTTCGCTCTCCCATAGCCCACCGATTTCTGGAAATTTGCATTTTCAGCAGTATGAACTTGTATCAGCCAATGGCTATTGCCTTCTGGTCTCTCTTCTGTCTGGAAAATCAGCACGCCGCTGGCCAAGAGGTTCGCTGTACCGCTCTTGGCTAGCACTGATCACCAGAAGTGTGATAGGCCAGAGGCGCTACATGGTCTCGCGAGACGCATGCCTGACTTCCTTTTTCAGTTTTTTCATTTCCTCCGGTGTAAATTGAAACGTCTTGGCAATTATATCAGCCGGAATTCCCGCAGAAAGCTCCGCTTTTGCGATCTCATAGTCCCGCGTCCTTTTCATTGTAACTATGCGATGGCGATGACTGGACCGGTACCGAGAGGGGAGGTATAATGGGGGTACTCTAGCGTAAGGGGCGAGCACCTATGGTGGACGAGATCATGGCAAAGGCCTGGAGAATGCATGTGTTTTGCTCTTGGAAGCGAGCGGTGGACAACGCACTTAGCAGCGGGCTGCCAGTAGCCGCATGGTGCAGGCTTCATGGCATATCGGTGCATCGGTTCAAGCTCTGGAGAGCACGGATCGGCAACCCCGATAGCCCTGGTGAATGCGTAGATTGCTGGCACGCTTTCCTCAAGCCGGAAGTTGTGGCCAACCAGCCCAAGTGGAAGATGCCTACCAGATATCCAGGGGTGGAAGAATCAACTGCCGTGGATCTGAGCCAGTATTTAGAGGTGGAATCCGGTATAACCTTGCTGGTTCAGGGATCGCAAACTGGCGGTGTTGTGTTGGAGCTTGACCCGGATCGGTGCATCCTGATGACGTTGAGCTTAGGCGACTCGGACTCGCAGAGTATTGAAATGGAGGTAGCGTGAAATGTTGAGAGAAGCTTTGGGAATCAAGAAGGTTGTCCTGATCACCGGCAGGACAGATATGCGGAAGGGGATCGATGGTCTTGTGCAGTTGCTGCTGCTGAAGTACAAGATGAATCCCGCCGAGGAGGGTACTCTGTACCTCTTCTGTGGCAGAAGGCGGGACCTGATCAAGGCGCTGTGCTTCGACTACGATGGGTATGTTCTGCTCCAGAAGCGTCTGCTCAACGGAGCCTATCAGTGGCCGAGAAACTCGAACGAGGCAATGAGCCTTACCCGTGAGCAGTATCGGCAGTTGATGGACGGATTCACGGTGGTATCTACCATCAAGGCCCCTGCAGCGTGACAATTACAGCCCGGTGGTTCGGGGGGGGTACTTCCCTGCTGATGGCAGAACTGAATATGATGATGCTGGATT
The DNA here is from genome assembly GCA_947589485.1 of uncultured Clostridia bacterium. Classification (GTDB taxonomy): domain Bacteria; phylum Bacillota; class Clostridia; order Oscillospirales; family Acutalibacteraceae; genus UBA1213. The sequence continues at coordinate 1,306 of CANQBK010000119.1, forward strand.
CAAAGCCCCAGGATGGCACTTCAATATGACCATCCTGGGGCTTTCGTTGGCTGTGCGCAGCTATATTCGGCGATAGTTACAAAAATTCGACCATATTTTTGTGTATTTTGCCAATAGAAAAGCGTATTTAAATATGATATTATGCTCACTATGAAAGGAATGGTGAAGTGGAATGTCTTCGCGTCTCTATGTTAAACATCCAAAATCTGGAACCACCTACGTGTATGAAAATACATCATACTGGGACAAGGAACTGAAACAGGGCAGATCGCACCGGAAGCTCATCGGAAAGCTGGACCCCGCCACTGGGGAGCTCATCCCTACAGGAAAACGCGGACCTCACGGCCCGCGCAAAGCTACTGCACCTGCCCAGAACACAGATCAGCCGCCGACGAGCGCTCCGGAGAACAACCGGATTAAGGAGCTCGAAGAGACTGTTTTGAGGCTGCGGAAGGATAACGACAAGCTAACGTACCAGCTGAAGCTGGCACGCAGAGGTCTGGGAGATGCATTGAAGGATATTCAGGACAGACTGGATGAGATCAACCGGGAACCACCCGTTGTTATGGATTAAAGAGCCAACTGACACCGACATCGCATAGGGCAGATAACGAGTATGAACGGAGGTGACTCGCCGTGCCAAAGACAAGAGAAATGATCGCTGAAGAGATCCGTGGCATGAGTGAGCCACAGATCGTTGAATACATTGCGGACATTGATGATCGTCTTGAACGGATAACCAATGAGTTAAATGTGACTAAGCTGCATCTCGAATTAGCGGTTAAGGGCGGAGTGAGCCTGGATGAATACAATGCTCTTAAGAAAGAATACGATGATCTCAATGAAGAGCACAACGAGCTCCTAAAGAAGTGTGACGAACTGGAGCAACAGAAGAAGAACCTGGCTGAAGATCTGCAAATTCTAAAAGGGAAGCACTACGAAACAGGACCGGAGAAAGTTCCTAACCTAAGACTCCAAGTTAGCACAAACCAGAAAGACAGCACTGGAGAAACCCAGCGAGAGAAAACTGCTGGCGAAAACGGCACTGAGGGCCAACACGATAAGGACGGTGGCGCTGATTCCAATTGTACAGGCGATAAGCAAAGCAACCAGGGGGCTTCGGAGGGCAGCGAGAACAAAGTTGAGAACAACGGACATGATAAGAAGCCCGGCAAGAAAGGCGGAAAGAATAAGCGACCCACAGGGAACAACGGGAAAGACAAGCAGCCTGCAGGGAACAACGGGAAAGACAAGCAGCCTGCAGGGAACAACGAGGATAAGAAGCCCAGCAACAGGAAGCCACCTGTCCGGAATGCAGTTACAGCCAAGGCGGCCAATGATGACTACTTGAACGTTCCTACACAGGACACCTATGAAGATGTTGAAGAGCACAGAGCGAAGCTTCAGAAGCAGTACCCTGGATGCACGATTAAATTCACCCATAAGTACCAAACACGCAGCCAGATGATGGGAGTTCCGGCTGTATGCAAGATGATTATCAAGCACTGTCCCATTTTCAAGGTCTGTCCACCAGGCAGAGAGCCTTTCAACGCACTGGCGGAAGGCACCAGATACGCAGATGAGTTTTTGAACGAAAAAATTCCAGCTGATGCCACTTTCATTGCGTCTGTGATCTATAATCGTATATGTATGCAGATCCCCCTCAACCGCCAACTCAAAAGCTTGCGGGATTTTGGCCTCGACATGGATCTTACCAAGCTTTCTCGTTGGAACATCATGTTCACTAACGAATACCTGAAACCGGTTGCCGATTATATGTGGGAAACCCTTTTCGATGGATACAGGATTCTGCAGTTGGATGAATCCCGATGGACATGCGTTGAAAAGGGCAAAGGCTGCTTCGCCTTTTTAGCTCGATCCAGCGAACTTGGCGAGTATGATGAGAATGGCCACAGAAAGCCAACGATTTGTTGTGTGATGATTCGAGAAGATCGGCATTGCGATTTCCTGATCAAATACCTGAAGGGCAAATATCATATCCTTGTTGTTGACGGCTATTCTGGATACGTTGCTCTCTTAAAGATTCCGGATCTGAATATTTCGATTTCTGGCTGCATGGTTCATGCGCGTCGCCCCCACATCGAATCATTTGATGTGCTTCCTGCTGATATAAGGAAAGATCCAGAAAAGCTGATGCAACGACCGGAGTGGCTTTTCTTGGCGACCCTGGGAAACATGTTCCACTATGATACCCCTACTAAGACGTGGGACAGGGATCACCGCCAAGCTGCCCGGATGTATTTGGTGAAGCCATTTGTTGAGTTCTTCTTCGAGTCCGAAGAGATGCTTCGCCAAAAGTTGAATGTTACCGCTGCTGAAGCTAAGGCTGATGAAGAAGATGAAACAGCTCAGGAAGAAGAAGACAAGAAGCGTATGATCTTAACAAAGATCAACAAGATCATGGCTATGCTGAAAGAGACTGGCGCTATATCAGATGATTTCGATGGTGAACCAGACAATTTGGATGCGCTTATCGAGAAGTTGAAAATCGAGGTTGATGAAAAGATAGCCTACCTGAGAGAGAAGAGGGACAGCATATTCGCAGCTCTTGACCCCTTAACTGTTAGCTCGCATCTCAAAAAGGCGATCGGATATAAGATGAACCACGAGTCCGACTTCATGACTTTCTTGACTGATCCGGATGTGCCGATGGAAAATAACGCCAGCGAGAGAATGGCGCGCAACGTTGCCTTTGTACGCATGAATAGTTTCTTCACACGGAACGAGAGAGGTTCTGACGCTCTGCAAAGCCAGTTCACACTGTGTCTGACTGCACGAGAAAACGGTGCCAATCCGTTTGTCTACCTTGTGTATGTCCTGACGAGTGTGGCTAAATACAAACGAGACCACTGCATGGAGAGGGATGACAACAATTTCAGTGAGGAATTTCTCAAGACGATGATGCCCTGGAGCAAAGAGTACCTGGAATATGCACAAAGAGAGACAAATCGCCTATACTATGGTTGGCTCACCGGGGACCAGGAGCACTCTTCCCCTCTTGGAAGAGATGTTGAGCGGAAACGCAACAACGAGGGCACCGATCTGACGCCCGACACTGATGACACCAACCCGATCCACGATACCAAGGATACCGACCAGATCCACAGCACAGATGATACCAACCCGATCCCCAGCACCGAGGGCACCAACACTGATAACGCTGACCCGATCTCCAACACCGATGATACCGACCTGATCCCCAACACCGATGACACCGACCTGACGCCCAGCACTGAGGACGCCGACCAGATCCACAGCACCGATGATACCAACCCAGCCCACAGTACTGAGAACACTGGCTCATCGCACAACACCATGACCTTGGACGAATTACTCGACATTATGAAGGAGGCTCCAAACACCTTTCAGCGGTCCAAGCCAGCAGCTTGCAACTACACGGGCGAGCATGTTTTGAAAGCACCCAGCAAGGCACAGCAGAAGAAAGCCAGAGGGCCTTGATTGCCCCGCCACATCTCATGGAATCCGCTTCAGTGGCAGTCTACGGCACCATTGCGCCCTTTTCCAGGGGTGCAGAGCTCCCCGGAACCCGCTGAGAACCGGGAACCGTGCCTGAGAAGCCGCCCAGACGGCAGCCCACGGCACCATTGCGCCCTTTTCCAGGGGTGCAGAGCTCCCCGGAACCCGCTGAGAACC
>CANQBK010000120.1 GCA_947589485.1 uncultured Clostridia bacterium
ACGGTCATAGCGAGGTACGCATTTGGCTTGCCAAATACCGAGCGTCACCGCTCGCCTCGTTAGGGCAACTGCGTTTCCCTAATACCCTTTTTTATGTACGCAAAACGGGAGGAAAAATGAAATGGAAAACAGAACAAGACCGTATGCCTATACGTTCAGGGCATCGGAAAATGAAAGGAAGATAATAGACGAAAAACTCAAAGCGAGCAGTTTAACGATGACCGACTTTATTATAAAGTCCATTACGAATAAGCCGATTATGATTTTTGAAAATTCAGGTGAAATTCTGAACGAATTGAAAAGGCAGGGCAATAACTTAAACCAGCTCGCAAGAGCGAACTACTGTGGTTTGACAACGAAACGAGATATTTTGTCTTGCGTGGACGAATTAAAGAATACGTATAAGGCTATTACGAAAGCCATAGGGGAATCGTAATGCCGCTATTCAAATGTTCGTCGAGCAAAAGTACACCGAGAAAAGCGATAGCCTATATAACAGATCCGAACAAAGCGGAATTGATTTCAGTGCGCAATTTATTCGAGGACGAGGACTATGCTTCTCAATTTGACGAAACGGCAAAACGATTCGGGAAAGGGACGGGATATAACGAAAGAAAATATTACCATATAAAATTGTCTTGTGCAAGGCAAGATAATGTAAGACCGCAGACGGCACAGAAGTATGCGGAGGAAATGGCAGAGTTGTTATTTCGCGATCACGAATGCGTTATCGCAACGCATACAGACACGAAAACGGTACATAGTCACATAATCGTCAATTCCGTAGACACAATTACGGGAAAGAAATTACATATCAATTCGGACGAATACGCAAAGATGAAAGACGAGGCAAATCGAATCGGTAAAAAATACGGTTTCAGCGAATTGAATTGGCGTAAAGGAGCAAAACATAAGCACACGTCCGAAGAAAAACATATTATGTTGAAAGGCGGGACGAGTTGGAAGGAAGAACTCCGAGAAGTTATTCAGGAAGGCATAATGGTATCGCATAACGAAGAGGAGTTCATATCCTATCTGCAAACGAATTACGGAGTAGAAATAACGAGAAAAGGCAAAGATTTTTCGTATCTGCATCCACAGAAGAAAAAGGCAATCCGAGGACAACGGCTCGGGACGAATTATACAAAAAGCGAGGTGTTAAAGAAAATTGGAAAACAGAATAACAGGCAGGAGACCGCAGCGGATTATAGACGGCGAAGAAGAGATAGTCACGAACAATCCGGAACTTATAAAACTCGATTCGGCGGTGGACGAGTTAAAGGCAGTAACGCAGGGTGGCTTATTTCAGAAGGCATTGGCGCTATCGAACGAGAAATGCAACAACTTAATCAGACAGCAGACTATGCAAATCGAGGACTTGACGCGGCAAGTGAGGAACGTAAAAGAGAACAACAGCGAAAACGTGAGGAACTTGACGGAAAAAGTAGAGAGCGTGACGAGGCGGCTCGAAACGTTAATAAGCCAACAGGCGGCGATGAAAACGGAAACGGTTCAGGAAGTGCAAATAGCTACGGGAAAGGTGATTAAAGCCGGTGTGGAAATGTTTTCTGCCAAAATTGACGAGGAGACGAAAGAGGTGAAAAACAAGCTGAAAGATGCGGAAAAAGAGATAGAACAGGCAAAGTCGGACATTTATTACGAACGTGGATTTCGTAAATTTTTCTTTTGGGCTACGCCGGTTTTACTTGCCGTTCAGACAGCTATTTCGATAATCTTACTGTTAAAGTAAAAATTTAACGCAGAACCACTTGACTTATCTTGAAAAATATAGTATATATACGATAAACAAAAATTGTATGTGTTTGTTTCAAAAGGATAGTCAGGAGGTTCTGCTGCAATAAAAAAGAGAGGGGAACGAGTGGAGCAGAATCAATATACATATACAAGAAAGATAGGAAGAACTACTTTTTCAATTGTCGTAAAAGAAGCGGAAGGGGCAAAGGAAAAGGTGGATACCGGAATTAAAAAATTGCTGCTGAATGATTTATCGGGAGCAGGATAGGAGGCGGAATATGAAAGCAAGGACGGTGGCAGACGCGATTACGGCGCTTTATTGCAGGTTAAGTGTGGACGACGAACTCGACGGAGATAGCAACAGTATCGTTCATCAAAAGGAAATGCTTGGAGAGTATGCACGAAAAAATAATTACAATAACGTTAAATTTTATGTGGACGACGGCTATTCGGGAACGAATTTTAATCGTCCTGCGTTTAAGGAATTGATAAGGGATATCGACTCGGGATTTGTCGGAACGGTTATTGTAAAAGACATGTCGAGACTTGGCAGAGACTATCTGAAAGTGGGTTATTACAGCGAGGTGTATTTCGGGGAAGCGGGCGTGCACTTTATTGCCGTAAACGATAACGTGGATAATACGATAGAAAACGATAGCGATTTCACGCCGTTCAGAAACATTATGAACGAATGGTATGCCAAAGACACAAGTAAAAAAGTTCGAGCGGTTATTCGTGCAAAAGGGATGTCGGGGAAATCAACCTGTAACTGTCCGCCGTATGGGTACGTAAAAGACGAGCAAGGGAATTGGCTTGTTGAAAGAGAAGCCGCAGGAATTGTAAAAAAGATCTATGCAATGTGTATTCAGGGTTACGGACCGATGCAAATCAGCAGGAAGTTAAACGAGATGAAAGCAATCTCTCCCGTTGTGTGGAAAAAGAAAGTAGGGTGGAAATATAAACTGGAAAAAGTGGAACGACCCGAACTGTGGACGGTAACGGCAGTACGTCGTATTTTGTCAAATCCTATATATTTAGGGCATACGATTAATTTCCGTACCAAAAAGAAATCATATAAGAGTCATTCGGTGGTTTTTTTGCCAAAAGAAGATTGGGTAATCTTTGAGAATACGCACGAAGCGATAATAGATCAGGATACGTTCGATACCGTTCAGAAGTTGAGAGAAGGCGTAAAGAGAAGACTGTCTATCGACGGCGAGATGAGTATGTTTTCCGGGCTTTTGTATTGTGCCGATTGCGGTGCGAAAATGTATCTGAACAGGCACAGAGGCAGTGAAAAGGATTGTTTTAACTGCGCTTCATACCGAAAAGAGAAAGGACGGGGATGTACTTCACATTACATAACGTTACACGCCGTTGAGGACATTGTGCTTTATGATTTACAGCGCGTTTTAGGTATGGCGAGGAATAACGAAACGGAATTTATCGCTATGCTACAAGAAAAGAGCAAAAGAATGACTAAAAAAGATTTATCCGAAAAGGAGAGGGCGAGAGAAGAAGCTGAAAGACGCATTGACGCTCTTGACCGAATCATTCAAAATCTTTATGAGGATAAAGTAAACGGAACGCTTACCGAGGAACGGTTTATTAAGTTGTCGAAAAATTATGAAAACGAGCAAGCCGAGCTGACAAACAAGTTGAAAATATTGACAAACGAATTAGCAACGGCGCAGAAAGAAACCGCAGACTTAAACAAGTTTATGAGGCTTGTAAAAAGATATACAGAGATTACCGAGTTAAGTCCTGAAATAGTTAGAACGTTTATTGATAAGATTTACGTTCACAAAGGCGAAAAGGCACAAGGTGGGCATAGGCAGACAATAGAAATTATTTATAATTGTGTGGGCGCAGTACCTGAAATGGAAAATAACCGAACTGAAACAAATTCGCTCGACAATAAATCAGGATTATAAAAACGACAGAAAAAACTGCAGGTCAGCCAACCCGAATACGAATACAGCCTTCAAATGATAGCTTAAAGTCGGATAATCGTTGAGATAGTTCGACTTTTTTAATTTCATTTTTTACATGGGAGAGAACAGATTTTGGTTCTCTCTTATTTATTGCCTTACGAAATAAAAGGTTTTTTGTAAGCATATGCAGAATTATAATATAGATTAAGACAAAAAAGGGAGATTTACATGAAATATAAAATATGGCTGGACGAATGGTTTCGTAATTACATACAGCCATCGTCGAAGAAAAAGACGTGCGAGAGATACTCGGAAATTATTGAAAAACACCTGAAAGTAAAATTGGGGGAATACGAACTTGATGAGCTGACGCCGCTCGCGTTGCAGAGATATGTTACGGAACTGCTGAAAGGCGGCAATATCGTAACGGGAAAAGGCTTGTCGGCAAACTCTGTAAACGGCATTATTACCGTAATACAGAATTCACTGAAACTCGCGTATATGCTCGGCGAGGTCAAGGAATACTCGGCGAATAAAATCAAACGCCCGAAAGCGAAAGAAAAAGAAGTGTCCTGCTTTACTCTTTCGGAACAAAAAAGAATCGAATGCGCCGTATTATCAGGCAAAAAGCCCAAACTGTTCGGCATTGTACTCTGTTTATACACGGGACTCCGCATCGGAGAATTGCTGGCTTTGGAATGGTCGGATATTGACTTCAATAAAGGCACGATTACGGTAAGTAAAACCTGTCACGACGGGCGGGGCGAAAACGGGAAAATGTGCCGTATCACCGATACGCCGAAAACGGCGTCGTCAAAGAGAGCGATACCGATACCAAAACAACTTTTGCCGCTTTTGAAAGAGAAGAAAAGGAATAGCCTTTCCAAGTACGTGATAGAGACGACGAAAGGGGAACCGGTCAGGGTAAATTCCTACCAAAGGAGTTTCGAGACGTTACAAAAGAAACTCGGGATAGAGAAAAAAGGCTTTCACTCGCTCCGGCATACGTTCGCAACGCGTGCGCTCGAATGCGGAATGGACGTGAAAACCTTATCTGAAATTTTAGGACATAAAAACGCGACGGTAACGCTGAACCGATACGCGCATTCTTTACAGGAACACAAACAGGAAATGATGAACAAAGTCGGTAAAATTTTCCTGTAAAAAAATCCACCTATTATAGTAATAGGTACACTTATACTCTATCAGTATAGCACATTCATATTAAAATTTCAAGTATATTCCAATATAAAT
>CANQBK010000121.1 GCA_947589485.1 uncultured Clostridia bacterium
TTAATAATTATTATTATATGATAGTCTTATAGAACTAATAGTATAGTCAATATACTTAAAAGTTAACATATGATTTTCATTTCCCGAATCTGTGTAAATATATGAACCATATCCATCAGATAGCAAATTTTCTCGGGAATATATTCCTAATTTGTTTAGTACGTTTTCGGATTTATCTCCTATTTTTAAGCCATCTACTTCTATAAATATTTCATTAATATCATTTAAAGAAGAACTTTGGTTCAAATTTTCTATTTTTTTTGTTGAAAAGTTAATACTATTATCGTCTTTTTCTTTTTCAGTTATACCAAAAAACCATACATCAGCAATTTCCATATTATTATAATACAAATTAGTATGTGCAGAATAATACTCATCATCTTTCTCTAACTTTGAATAAGACATATCGCCCAAAGAATAACCTTCACCAAGTTCCTCGACAGAAAAAGGGAAAGTGTACTTCTTGCCATTTATTACAATATTTTTGCAAACCTCATCGAAATCAAAACTGCCCGTTTGTGAAACATCATTTGACATTTGAGTTTCACTTACAACGCTTGATGGTGTGCTTGACTCAGTAACCGTTTGTGTAGATGTGCTGCATGCAGCAGTGCTAACAACAAGTATCACTGACAATAATAACGCTGTTAATATTTTCTTAACTCTCATTATTTTTACCTCGCTTAGATATTTTAGTAAATATTTCCTTAGTTTTACAGTTTAATTTTTTGAAGATTCTTTTGAGGATTGTTTTGAAGATTCTTTTTTAGGCTCTTTTCCTCCGTTAAAACTCTTAAAAACATTTTCTACGTTTTTCTTGCGTTTTACATTGTCATTTGAAGTAGATACGTCATTGTAAATCATAAGATATTTGTTGTTATCGGAAAGAGTTGCTTCATAAGCGGTATCAGAGGAATCGTCAGAGCCGAAAACATAAAATTTACCGCTTTTTTGGACTTCATTAATAACACGCTTCCCGTCACTGTTAAGGTTGTCGGGGTCATATTCGTATAACTCCACTATTACTCTTGATGAGTTTACGGTAAATATGTATCTGCTGCCGTTTACAGCACCTATAACATTATACATCATTTTTGTTGAGTCAACATTTTCGGGTATATAATCAAGTTCTTTTAGATATTTTTCAAGACCGTTTAAATTGTTTTCATAGTCGGTCGCTTTAATGTTGTCGGCTTTCGGTTCGTCGGCTGTATTTACGTTTACAAGCTGCTCCGCATTTGTCGGCATACATCCCATTAAAGAAAAGACGATAACGGAGCTTATTAATGCAATTATTATTTTTTTCATATTATCCTCCAAAATATAATTCATATCTTTTTGACAGTAAGGCTATTATAACCTATTTGCTTGCTCAATTCAAGTCCAAAAATTATAGAATTGTCCGTCGGTTTTACGGATTACGGGTAATTTATATAAACGATTTCAGCATTGAAGTTTTATTTTGACCTTATATATGTTTTTGGTAAGGCAATGTTACGTTATATGATTTATACTTTTACGTTTTTAACTTAAATGGGTAAAAAATCTCCCACCTTTAAGCAAAGCATAAGCGGTGGGAGTATGTCGCATATTTTAGCGATACTGATTGTTATCGTCCGTATAATCATCAATCGGAGCAAAGCCCGTGGAAACGTCTTGATTTTGCGTATTTATATCTTTGTCTTGACTGTATGCGTTTTGCTCGGTTGTCGTTTGGTTTTCAATGTTATCGGTTATTTCGGGTGATTTAATATTGTACGGAGCAGGGTAATTCGGAGTGTAATTGTTTTGGTAAGGTGAATTGATTACAGGAGGCTGCCTGTATTCAGGCGGGCGGTATTGAGGATTTGCATTTGCATTTGGAAAGTAACCCCTGTCGGGAATATTGTTTGCTGCTCCATAAGTGGTATTTACGTTGTTTGATTGAAGTTTTTCCGCTGCAATCATATATGTTTTAGATATTTCTTTTTTGTAAACAGACAGCAGCACGGCAATTAAAATATAATTCAGCGCATAAGAAAACTGCACTATTATGCTGACAATGACACTTGTTGAGGATTCGTTATTAGCGGAAATCACTGAACCGTAAGGCGTTACTGTCGTAAACATTCTGTCTACAAAAATCAAAATCCATATAATTGCACATAATATTGAAAAGACTTTCATACCTTTAAGTCCTTTTAACGGTGAGAGTGGATTTAATTGATTTTTCTTTGCCGAAGAAAAAAGCATAATCGCATTTATACACCAAAAAATATGAATCAGTAAAAACAGAATACACAAAAAAAGTACAAACCCGATTATCGACGAATATGAATAATCGTCATAATAGTACGAATCCATAGTCGGCAGCGCCATAAGAATGACACCTACCGCACAAAAAAGAAGAGTAATAAGCGTCATAATAGAAAGAAGTATTATGGCGTAAGTTTTGTTAAGCATAAGTCCTACGTTAAATGATTTTACATTTTCCGATGTTCTTGCCTGAATAATCATAATAAGAAGTGCGATAAACGGTATAAGGTGAATTACGGCGTTAAAGCTGCTTATTGAAATAGAAAAACCGCGTGCTATGGCTATAACATCTTCCGAATATTGACTTCCCAAAATTTCCTGACTGTATGAAAAAGAGGTTATTGTGTTTATTAAATTGTATATTTGTATAACGGCTCCTGCTGCGATGCTTATTAAAAGAAGAATTGCACATGGGTGTTTAATGACGTTTTTTAATGTGTTCGTCATATCGGATTTTAAGTTCGGATAAGCGTTAAAATTCAAAATAAAAACCTCCTAAAATTATATAAGTATATTATAAACCTTTTTTTGTTTTTTTTAAATACATTTGAATAAAAAAACAGCCGCAAAAGCGGCTGAAAATCAATTTGAAATATACCAATAGGAATCAACGGTATCAATATTCAGTTTTGTTAAGGATATGGGAATCCGTCCGCTGTCAACATTTCTGGCAGGGTCTGCAACATAAAATACTCCGTCTGTATAATCCGTAAGAAGTACCGCATGAGGAATATCAAATTCATATATTACTATTCCCTCGGGGTGTTGATTAAGTGTTTCTATGATTTTTTTACGGCGGTCAGAATATGACTGTATATTTTCGTATGAAACCTCCGTATTTTTATATGTATAGTTGTTATACATTCCGGCACCTTCAGACCATATATGAGGACGGCACGAATCTTCGGTAATACTGCTCCAATTACTATCACCTTTTAAGAACATATTCCGTCTTAAAAGCATAACATTTGAGGCAAGAGTGCAGGTATAATCGGTTTTTTGCTTTACAAATATATCAGAGTTGTTAATATCAATATTTGAAACATACAAATATTTTGACTCGTATGTGCCTACCGAATCCTTTGAGGCAATGCGTACCGTATATTTTCCTGACTTTGAGGGAATATTAATTTTTTGCGAATCAGAATATGTGTAGTCGGTTACGTCTTTCCAGCTTTCGTTTCCGTATCTGTAAGAATATTTATATCTGTAAGGAGCAACTCCGCCCGAAAACGAGGCGGTTGCTTTAACACATACGTTCTGTTTCGGCGATTCATTGTCAACAGTTGAACCGTTTTCGACAAATGTTTCTTTCGTATCCTTTTTTACGATTATATCAATATACTTTGACGCATAATTTCCGTTTGCGTCTTTAGCCGCTATTCGTACAGTATATATGCCTGCCTGATCGGGCATTTTTAATTTACCGCTGTCCAAAGATATGTATGACGATTCATACATCCACGATGAGCTTTTCTGTTTTTTGTATGAATATTTGTATTTATACGGTTTAACACCGCCGACTGCAGCGGCATTTGCGGTTATTGTCCAATTTGCCCATGTAGATTGTGCGCTCAATGAAGATTTGTTTGTGTCTAATTTTTTACCCGTATCTTTTTTAACGGTAACGTCCATATATTTTGAAACATAATTTCCGACAGCATCTTTTGCAGCCACTCTTACCGTATATTCTCCCGGTTTGGAAGGCATTTTAATATCCTTTTCGTTTTTCGATATATAGTCGGATTCAAGTATCCATTCAGAGCTGCCCTTTTTTTTGTATGAATATTTGTATGAGTAAGGTTTAACACCGCCGTCTACATCTATATGTGCCTTATTTAATTCCGATACATATACATTATTACTGTTTATTTTAATATTTTTTTCTTTAAAATCTTTTTTGGTGTCTTTTTTAATGTTGACTTTCAATATTTTGCTTTGTGATTTTTTATTTGAATCTATTGCAGCAATTCGTATTTTACATATACCGTAAGAATCGGGAACTTTAATTTTAAAGCTGTCTTTATTTGTCAAACCGCTTACGTCGGTCCACTTTTCGTCGTTATACATTTTATAAGAATATCTGTATTTATATGTACCCGAGCCGCCAATAAATTTTGCTTTTGCGGTTATCGTCCAGTTTGCCCATGTTGAATAAGAGCTAAGCTCCGAGCCGTTATCGTTCAGTTCTTCCGAATGAAATGAATTAGAAACTACTGCGTTTGCCGATATTGAAGTTGAATCGGGAGCCGGTGCATACATAGGTATTGCCGCCAATAAAGCTAAGGCAGCAGCCGAAACAACTGCTTTTGAAATTATTTTTTTACCAAGCACACTTTACACATCCTTAATTTTTTGTTTTATTAATTGACCTTTGCAAGTATAACACAATAAAAATGGCTTGAAAACAGAAAAAAGTAAATTCTTAAAAAAATTGTAACATTATACAAAATAAATTTTACAAAAATGTAATTATTATTGCAACTTTAAAATTTATATCGTTTATTTAAAGCAATGTTGATTAAGGGCGCAGTGCCTGCGCTCTCAATTCGCGAATTGCCCGCGCCGGCTCGGCGCCGCCAAAGGCTCCGCCTTTGGAATCCGCAAGCCTTTGAAAAGGCTTGAGCGAAACTTTTAA
>CANQBK010000122.1 GCA_947589485.1 uncultured Clostridia bacterium
AAAGTCAGCCTTACGGCTGACGGGCAATTCATCCCACCGCCTTAGAGGCGGGGGACTTCTTGCCCATTTAGGTTAAATATTTGCTTTGACTGAATCGAATTTTTGACTATTTCTTCTTTAAGCGAATTTAGATTGTCAAACTTTCTTTCGGGACGTATAAAAGAAAGGAACCTTATATCCGGTTTTTCTCCGTACAAATCCTTTCCCGTATAATCCGGCATCCAAGTTTCAATAAGTATGCTTTCCGAGCCTACCGTCGGTTTTACTCCAACGTCCGTAACTCCGCAATACTGCTTTCCGTCAACCGTGACCGCCGTGGCATAGGCTCCGAACGGCGGAACCGTCAGTTCCTCCGGAAATTTTTGGTTAATTGTCGGTATACCTATTGTTCGCCCGATATGATTGCCGTGTATAACCGGAAGTGCAAACCCGTATTTTCTGCCAAGCATTTTATTTACCGACGAAATATCCCCGTCAGTAATCGCATTTCTTATTCTTGTGGAACTTACGGGCATATTGCCGCTGTTTACTCTATGCCGTGTTGTAACCGTAATGCCGTTATCGGTGCAAAGCCGATGAAGAGTATCGCCACCGCCTTTGCCTCCTTTCCCAAAATGATAGTTAAAACCGCACACGGCGTGCCGTGCATTAAAACACCCGAGCAAAATATCCTTTACAAAGTCCTCGGCTGTTATGTTCATAATCTTTCTGAAATCCAATATATAAACTCTCTGCGCTCCCAATTTTTCAAATGCTGACAACTTTTCTTCAAGCGTTATTATAGAACCGATTTTTTCCCCGCTCAGAACCGAACGGGGAATTTGATGCGTCGTAAACACTGCGGGAACAAGATTGTTTTGTTTTGCGTAAAGCACAGCCTCGGAAATGACGGAAATATGCCCTATGTGAACGCCGTCAAAAAAACCGAGTGCAATGGACGTTTCTTCGGCGGAACGGTTTAAATCCTGTATTATCTCCATATTTATCCACTTTCTTTAATATTGTTCATTCGGAAACAAACCTTTTCTTTACGGCAAGCTCGCCCTTTTCGGAATTGACAACGCCAAGACCCAAAAAGGTATTGCCGCCGTAAACTCTATACAAAACGCCGTCATCTTCGCTTTTTAATCCGTTCAAAAGGGAAAGCGAAAGTGCGCCGCCGTTGTTAAAACGCACAGCCTGTTTTTCTGTAACATTAACACTGTCATATTCACGAAATATACTGTCAACGGATTTAATGTATTTTTCTATTCCACCCTCGGCACTTAATCTGCGCAGGGTATCAATATCTACCGCATTTTCAAGAGTATACCCGCAGGCATAAGTACGCCTTAACGACGTTAAAACGCAGCCGCAGCCGAGCAGTTTACCTATGTCGTCGCAAATAACACGGACGTATGTGCCTTTTGAACACATAATTTTGAGCTTTCCGCATTGATCCTGTTCGTCAAAGCTCAAAAGCTCCAAAGAATGTACCGTTATCGGTCTTGCTTCGCGTTCCGTTTCAATACCCTTTCGGGCAAGCTCATAAAGGCGCACGCCGTTTTTCGACACTGCCGAATACATAGGCGGCACTTGCATTATATTTCCCCTAAAATTCGGTAAAACAGCGTTTATCTGTTCTGCCGTTATATCCGAATTTTGCCGTGTCAAAATCTTTCCTGTAACGTCAAGAGTATCCGTGGTAATCCCAAGTTTAAACTCCGCCTCGTATTCCTTGCCGCTGTCGGGCAGCAGGGATTGTGCCTTTGTTGCACAGCCCAGTAAAATCGGCAAAACACCCGTAGCCATTGGGTCGAGAGTTCCCGTATGACCTGTTTTTCTTTCGCCAAGACATTTCCTTACAACCGCCACAGCGTCAAATGAAGTAAATCCTGATGGTTTGTCTATTATAATTATTCCGTTCATATCTTACCCGTTAAAACCTTTTCGGCGGCACCGACGATTTTTTTCTTCGCACTTTCAAGATCTCCCTCAATAACGCAGCCTGCCGCCGCCTTGTGACCGCCGCCGCCGAACACTGCACAAAGACTTGAAACGTCAACGTCTCCCGCACTTCTTGCCGAAATCTTAAATTTTCCGCTTTCCCTTTCATTTACGGTTATTCCGATTTTAACCCCCTCAATTTGACGGGGAATACCCGAAATGCCCTCGGTATCGTAATCATCAGCTCCCGACTGTCTGCGCATTTCGTTTGTTATGCAAATAACCGCAATCTTACCATCGGCATAAAATTCTGTTGTCTGAAGCGCAAGACATTCAATTTCAATTCTTGCCCGTGATTTTGTATCAAACATAATTCTGTTTATAAATGTACTCTCAGCGCCTTCGTCTATAAGCTCCGCAGCCATACGGTAGCTTTCCGCAGACGCATTTGAATATTTAAAACAGCCGGTATCGGTGCATATACCCGTAAATATCGCATTTGCAATATCCCTGTCAATATCCACATTCATCAGCCTTATTATTTTGTAAACTATTTGTGCGCAGGCTCCGCTTGCGCCATCAACTACGCTTTCGCGTGCATATCCGGTATTTGAACCGTGGTGATCAATACAAAGGTCAACACAGTCCTTGTACTTTTCCAGTTTTTCCCCGAAAAGACGGGTATCCGCAAGATCCACAGTTACAATATATTTTCCTTCAAAGCTCTGTATAGGGAGCTTTGAAGTAATATAGTCATATTTTTCCGATACGGTATCCGAACAAACCGGCATAGCCTTTTTTCCGAGCTTTCTCAGAGCCATACACAGCCCGTAAGCACACCCTATTGCGTCCCCGTCCGGAGATTTGTGCATAAGAACAAGTATATCGTCATTTTGGCTCAGGCTTTTTGCCGCCTCATTCAGTGTTATTGTCTTCATATAACTCTTCCTCCCTATCGGTAACTTTTTCTTCCTTCTGCCTGCGTTCAATATCATTGAGTATCCTTGATATATTTGCGCTGTATTCTATCGAATCGCTTGCTTCAAAAGCGAGGGTAGGAGCATACCTCAGTTTTAGTCTTGTTCCCAGCTCACGCCTTATATAGCCGCCCGCATTTGTAAGTGCCTTTACAGCCTGTTTTGCCGTATCCAAGCCGTTCATTGAGCTGATATATACCTTGCAGTATGAAAGATCGTGCGCCATATCACAGCGCACAATGCTTATAATACCGTTATGCAGCCTTGGGTCTTTCATTTCCCTAAGCAGCGCCGCCAATTCTCTCTGTATATCTTCCGACAACCTGTCGGATCTATGATTCGCCATATTATGATCCTCCGTTATTGTTTTACAAGTTTGATTGATTTGTAATAATTTACAGAATTTAGTTCGGAACCGTTCATAAGTCTTTTTGAAACAAAGTCCCCTATATATGCGTTTCTGCCGTTTACGCATACAGCCGTGCCGTCTTCTGTATCTTCCCACTTTCCGCCGATATTTGCCATTATAACAAAGCCCAAATATGCCGCCGCCTTTGCCGCAATGTCACCGTCATTTTCGGAAAAAAGATTTTTTTGCACTATTCCCCTGCTGAGCGCGTCAAGTACCTCGTCAAAAACGTAAAGCGAATTTTCGCTTCCGTCAAGTTTAATACTGAATGACTCGTCCGCAATATGAATAAAATCAAGCGCGTTCCCAAGCATAACAAGTTCAAGAGTTGCAAGGTCGGTATTGCCGTCTTTTATCATCTTATATTGTTTTTCATAATATTGTTCAAGAGCAGAAATATCGTCGGCATAGCTGAACTTTACTCTCCCGTTGTCTATCCGTTTCATATCAATCACGCCTTCCTATAAATATTATAACCATATAATTTTGATACTTGTGACATACTCCTGCCGACTTCACTTATAACAGGAAACTTCCCTTTAAAGTACAGTCGGCTTTTATGCACTTACACACAAAATTATTTAATAATAAAATAAATGTTTGTGTTAATTTTTTGATTTTTATTTTATCACACATTTATAATTTTGGCAACCTTATACTAAGTAAAACCATTAACATCTTATACGGATAAAAAACGACCGGATAACCGCTGCAAGGCTACCCGGCCGTTTTAATTTTTAATTCAGCATACCGGTCTAATCTCCGGACGCTGTTAATAATTCTTAAATCATTCTTTTATTTTCTTCTTTTTTGATACGACAAGAACAGCTCCGAGAGCCGCGCCGGCTGCCGCTATAAATACAACTGTCATCGGCAAATCGCCCGTTGCTACCGTACCTGTTTCAGTTGTTGTGGTCGTGGTAGTTGTGGTGGTTGTCGTACTTGTTGTCGTTGTTGTACCGGTCGTGCCTGCCGAAGATGCCGTACTGGTTGTATCCGACGAACCGTTGCTGTTATTGCCGCCGTTACCGTTGTCATCGGAATCCTCAGAAGAAGGGTTAGACGAGCCGCTGAGTTCCTCATCGGGATCTACCGGCTTAGTGCCGAATGTTTCAACAACATATTCGCCATTGTAATCCGACCATGCGCCTTCACTATACTTATACTTTGTCTTTTCAACGCCTCTGCCGGGTGTAGGCTCTACACTTGTGTCTATTGTGTAGATCTGACCTGCGTTTGCTTCTGCGTCAAAGTCAAGGTCAGCTGTCTGGTAAGCAATATCGCCTGCTTTTACTTCATCATCAGTCTTGCCGCTGTTGAAGATAATCTTTGTTGCGCCATAGGGGATCCTTACCTGCCATACATCAGTGCCGGGAATCTGTGTCATTTCAACGCCCGGGAAACCTGCTGCGAAGTCCTGAGAACCGTCTTCCGTAAGAGGTTCTGATGGCCAAAGCTCGCCTGTGAGCTTGTCAATTACTTTTGTAAAGTCTGAGTTCCACCAATATGCCTTAACAGTATCCCACTTTGTCTGTGAGTTGTCAAAGTATATATAGTCTGTAATAAGCGA
>CANQBK010000123.1 GCA_947589485.1 uncultured Clostridia bacterium
GGGCAGCTGAAGGCTAACGAATGACAGGCTTGAGCGAAAGTAATTTCAAGACAGTTGTAATTTAACATACAGAACAAGATTAAATTATCTATGAGATGGAGATTGTTAATACGAGCCAGTTAAAATTTCTTCTAGTAACGGCTCAATTCCCTTGTTTTGTAATGATTCAATCAAACGTTGAGCAAAAAATCGATTGACGGTATATGCAATATAAACCAAAATATTCGCTGAAAGTTCTTTTACAACATAAGGTATGGTATTTTCTTGCAAAACTAAATACATTAAGTTTGCAATAGGGTCAAAATTTTCAAACTTTTTGCACAAATGCTCATAATGTTTATCGATACTTAAAATAATATCATTTGCATGATTTTCTTCTTGTTACATATGATTTATTAATGCTTCAGGAAAGCCTTTTATGCAGCTAATTAGGTGTTTACAGATTTCTTCACCTGACAACTCCGAAATGTAAGTTTCAACTTCATCATCATATTTTTTTAAAGAGATTTTGTCTAAAATTTGTTGTTTGTTTTCAGCTTTTAAATTATATGCAATAGTTTTTTCTATATGTTTTAATAAATTTTCTGCATCCGTATGTCTAAATAATGAATTTTCATTTGTGGCCTTTTCAGTAGCATTTTTAAATTGATGATGATAATTTGTAGAATTTCCTGTCATTATATAATTGATTAGTCTGCCAAGAGAAAAAACATCGCTTTGCTTATCTGCTTCTTTTAATTGCATAAATTGTTCTGGCGCACAATAACGTAGTTGTCCTAATGAATTTGTCATACAAGTTTGATGAGAAGTAAAGATATTTAAATCTTTCCCCAACCCAAAATCCGCAACTTTTAAAATCCCGTTTAAGATGAAAATATTATTTGGACTTATATCTCTATGAACTATATTCCTTTTATGAATTTCTGCAAACAAATTCAATATTTGTCGAACACATTTAATCTTAATTTCATTATCTAAATAGGAATTCTCTATATATTGTTCTAAAGTTTGTTCAGCTTTTTCCATTGTATAGGAGCAGCTATCTTCATAATAATCATAAACTTTTATTATAGCCTGCAAATCAGAAAGGGATTTTGTTATATTATATTCTCTCTTAAATCTGCTGCGGATACCGTCATCAGATAAATATTCATCTTTTAATTTTTTTAAAATTAATCCTGTAGATTTTTGGAGATAAACATTAGCAAAACCGCCACTACCAATAAATTCTAAGTCGAGGTTCTGTTCTATAAAATTATATTCATCACCATTTTTTATAATTATATAAGCATCTGAATTTATTATTTTATTAAATTCATTTAAAATTTCTTCTGATCTTTTTGCGGCTTCCGGTTCTGAACATTTCCAGTCTTGTATGATATATCTTTTACTTAAAATAATATTAAAAAATTTATTTATTTGCTGAGTATTGTAAATGTCAATAAAACTATCATATACATATTTCCATCGAGAAGGAAAGCCTGGACCATATGTATCATTGTACCCAAAATTTTGGTTAAAAAAATCTACAAGTCTTGGACCTGATTTGTATGTATAAAATTGACCAAAATCCCCGCAAAAAATTTCTGATATATTTTTTATT
This sequence comes from uncultured Clostridia bacterium, assembly GCA_947589485.1. Lineage (GTDB taxonomy): Bacteria > Bacillota > Clostridia > Oscillospirales > Acutalibacteraceae > UBA1213. The sequence goes on from CANQBK010000123.1 coordinate 1,604, forward strand.
GTTTCATGTGATAGCACTTACACTCCTTTATATTTATATTTTAGCATTAAAATCTATAACTTTTCTGTCCGTTTTTGACACATCTGCATGGCATAATAAAATTATCACAGGAATGTTACACTACAAACAGTTGGGCATTTTCATGGTATGATAGTTTTAGAAAAAGCGAGGTTGTATGGCTAAGAAAACGGCATCAAACAAGGAATTGAACATAGATAATATTTTATTTAATTGCAGGGATATTTTGCGTACCGCAAGAAATTCCGGTTCGTTTTTTGAAAAACGTGATATGATGTTAACCCTTGTTTTCCTCCGTTTTATCGGAGAAAAATATGAAGACGGACTTGAAAAACTTCGTAAAACATTAATTGAACAGGGTTTGAATCCTGATGATGAAAATATCAGAGCAGCGTTTTTTGATGATATGACTTTTACTGACGGAACATACAATCTGCCTGAAGAAGCTCGCTGGTCAACAATTATAAATACAACCGCTCCACAGCTTAATGTTGCACTTGATACAGCCCTGCATAGTATTGCAACAAGTTCTAAACAACTCAAAGGCTGTTTTGTTGAAGGTACTTTTACAACCAGAAATCTTGCACCGAACGACATAAAAAAACTTGTTGATGAAGTTAATAAAATCAGCCATAAGGCATTTGGCGAAGAAAAAGACCTTATAGGAAGAGTTTATGAGTATTTCTTGAAAGAATTTGCCGTAAATGCGACAAAAGAAGAAGGTGAATATTATACTCCGCATGATGTTGTTCAATTAATTGCATCAATGATAGAACCTTATGAAGGAACTCTTTATGACCCTGCTTGCGGTTCAGGTGGTATGTTTATACAGAGTGCCGAACTTGTAAAATCAAGACAGGGTGATATAATTAGAATTAATATTTACGGTCAGGAAAAAGAGGCGGCAACCTATCGTCTTGCAAAGATGAACTTGGCATTAAGGGGATTAAGCCATAACCTTGGTGAGATAAGCGATTCTTCGTTTACAAATGATTTGCATAAAGGTTTATATTTCAATTATATTATGGCAAATCCGCCATTTAATCTTAAAAAATGGTATGATGAAAATTTGAAAAATGATGCACGGTGGTCAGATTACGAAACTCCGCCTGAAAGTAATGCTAACTATGCTTGGATATTGCATATTCTGTCACACTTAAAACCGGCTGACGGTGTTGCAGGTTTTCTGCTTGCAAACGGTGCTTTGAATGACAGCGATACTTTTAATATCAGAAAAAAACTTATTGAAAAAGATAAAGTTGAGGCGATTGTTGTATTGCCAAGGGAACTCTTTATTACAACGGATATTAGTGTAACTCTTTGGATTTTGAACCAAAATAAAAGAGGCGGAGAATCTCACGGAAGACAGTTAAGAAACAGAGAACACGAGATATTGTTTATGGATTTGCGCCAATGGACAGAAAAAGAAAGTTCGCCTGATTACTGAGCAAATCGAAAGAGCATCAGAAATTTATCATACTTGGCAAAGTGTAGGAACTGACGGAACAAAATACGAAATTCCGGAATTATATCGTAGTGTCGGTATAGCAGAAATTGAAGAAAAAGGTTGGGCACTTACACCAAGCAAATATATTGAGTTCATAGACCACGACTTGGATATAGATTATGAAAAAGAAATGTCACGTATTCAAAAAGAAATGCAGGACATAATGAAACAAGAGAAAGAATCTCAAGCTATGCTGGAAGATGCCTTTAAGGGGATTGGCTATGGCATTGACTAAGCTGGGTAAATATATAGAACAATGCGAGTTAAAAAATACCGATGACAAGTATGGAGAAGACAGTGTTGTTGGGATATCTACTCAAAAAATGATGATATCAACAAAAGCTGATTTAATGGATGTTAAGCTAACATCTTATAAATTAGTACCGCCCAAACATTTTGCCTATGTTCCTGATACATCAAGACGTGGCGACAAAATGTCCCTTTGCTATAATAATACTGAACAAACTTATATTGTTTCTTCTATTTCAATAGTTTTCTATGTAAACAATACTAAAAAGTTAAATCCTGAATATTTATTTATGTATTATAACCGTCCTGAATTTGACAGGTACTCACGTTTTAATTCTTGGGGCTCAGCAAGAGAAACTTTTGACTGGACAGATATGTGCGATATAGATATAGACCTCCCACCTATTGATATTCAGCAGAAGTATGTTGATGTTTATAATACTATGCTTGCTAATCAGAAAAGTTACGAACGTGGCTTGGACGATTTGAAACTTGTTTGCGATGCCTATATCGAAGACCTGAGAAGAAAAATACCATGTGAACCTATCGGACCGTATATTGAAGAATTTGATAAAAGAAACGAAATCGGATTAAAACTCGATTCGGTAAGAGGTATTGCAACAAGTAAAGAATTTATAGATACAAAAGCAAATATGGATGGTGTTTCACTTGATAATTATAAAATTGTAGAACCAAATATGATTGCATATATTTCCGATACATCTAGAAGAGGTGACAAAATGTCACTTGCATTCAACCAAACAGAAGAATCATATTTGGTATCTTCAATATCAACTGTAATAAAGACGGATGAATCAAAACTACTACCACAATATTTATGCCTATTTTTCAATCGGACTGAGTTTGACAGATATGCTCGTTTCAATTCGTGGGGAAGTGCGAGAGAAACTTTTGATTGGACTGAAATGTGTGATGTCAAAATTCCAATTCCTGAATATAATATTCAAAAATCAATAGTTGATATTTATAAAACTTACAATACAAGAAAATCTGTCAATGAACGCCTAAAAACTCAAATAAAAGATATTTGTCCTATACTGATAAAAGGTTCTATTGAAGAAGCGATGGAGGCTGAAAATGTACACACCGCCGTTTGAAATTACATCAAAAATAATTGAACTTATTTCCAACATTTCTGAAAAAATCGGAGAGATAAATTATCTTCAAAATAGTCCGTATCATATTCAACTAAGGAAAGAAAACAGGATTAAAACTATTCATTCATCTTTGGCTATTGAAAATAACAGTCTGAGCTTAAAACAAATAACCGATATCATTGACGGCAAACGCATTTTGGGTAACCCTAATGAAATAAAAGTAGTAAAAAAT
>CANQBK010000124.1 GCA_947589485.1 uncultured Clostridia bacterium
GCTGCCGTTGCAAACTCGCAGAAATATGTCAATAAAGAAATGTTGGCAAGGATAAACAATAATCAAAAAGAAGTTATGTCAATTCTACAACAGATACTTGCAGAAGTTTATAACACAGAGGAACATACTTTTAAATCTTTGGAAAAAAAAGTTGATAGACTTACAGAAAAAATAGAAAGGCTTGAAAAATATGGCAGTAGTTGAGCCTATTCAAAAACCAATCAAGGCACATCAATATGTCTACGATTCAATTGCCTATGTTCTGGCACCGGAAAACCGAAACGGTGATGAAAAATGTTTTCGTGCTTCTTTTCTTAATTGTGTAAACGATGGAGCGGACAGTCTGTCAAAACAATTTTATGAAACTCGCCGTGCTTTCAACAAAGATGATAAGATTCTTGCACACCATTATGTACAGAGCTTTTCTCCGAACGAAAATATTAATCCCGAACTTGCCCACCAAATCGGTGTGGAGCTTGCAGAAAAGATTGCTCCCGGATTTCAGGTGATTGTATCAACTCATATTGACAAAGATCATATACATAATCACTTCATAATAAATTCCGTTTCTATGGAAACGGGTCTGAAGTGGAAAGGCAATAAAACTACACTTGAAAAAATAATGCGTCCCGAAAGCGATAAGCTGTGTCAAAAGTACGGTCTGACAATAATTGATCATACATCCGGTCTTAATGGGATAGACCAGGCTACACAGAAATTAGCAGAACAAGGGAAATCGTGGAAAGTGGAATTATGCCATTCCCTTGACGAAGCCACAAAGATTTGCAACTCTAAAAAAGAGTTTATTTCATTTATGAAAAATAAAAAATTTGAGATAACACGATACGGCGAAAAAGACATAACTTTTAAGAAAATCGGAGAAAAGAAAGGGATACGAGCAAGCAGGCTGGCAAGACAATTCGGAGATTGTTATACAAAAGAAAGTCTTGAAAAGCTGATGGGATTTTATAAACCTCCGAGAAAATCCGAAAATCCTGTTACGGCTAAATCTCCGAAGCCGCAAAAACCTGTTATCGGAGAATTTGAGAAATACGAAAATTATTATTTCAAGAATAATCCTCCTCTTGCAAAAAAAGAAGAAGCAAGGATTTTTCAGAAATTTATCAAAAATTCCCCCAATCCTTTTTTTCTTCTGCTGTTAATTATAATGAAATTGCTGATCCGAAGAAACCGTAAGACACGGATTGATAAAAAATATCGTTCACTGCATAGTCGTTGTAAACGACAGAGAGCTTATAGAACAAAAAAGACCGATTTGAAACAGGTGCTTGAAAAGTATGAACAAAATCCAACAACAGCCGGAAACATTCCGTATAAAAATCTTGTTTCGGCACAAGGAGAAAATTATCGTGTACGCCTTGCTCTTTCGGCTGTTCCTAAATTGTATGCTTATCCTTTTTTCTTTTCTGCAAAGTTATATAAGGATTATGCACTTGTAACAATTAAAGAAAAGGACAAGAAATTTCTTCAAAAAGCAATGGAGCTTGAAGATATATCAATACTTGAAAAGCATAACGAACATTATACTACAAAGGCCGAGTATCTTGAACTAAAGAAAAGAGCCGAACAGCTTGGGGTTAAAGTGGAATTTTTAACGTTACATCAGCCGGAAAAGCTTGAAAAGCTAAAAAACGAAAAGGAACGATTTGTTGCCACGCCGACAGAAAACGGAAAAATCCGTTTAGCATTCCTTCCTCAGAATAAAAATTATATACTCCATTCCCTTTACCCGGATAAATACAAAAACAATAATAATCTTTTTTCTGTTGGCAGAAATTTAAAGGTTAATACAAAATTGAAGAAAGAAGCAATGCTCGGAGGTAAGATTATGCGTTACAGAGAACTGTCTAAGGAGGAGGTTGAGAAGATATATAACTCTTCAGATAACAAAGAATTGTTTGCAGTATTCAGCAAAAATGCAAAGGGCGAAAGCCTGAACGGAAAATATCAAATTGCATATAAGTCGGATGATGAACAAAAAATTAATGAAGCATTGGAGAAAGAAAAAACACCAAAGCGAAAAATTTAATTTTTCCTATAAAACGTTGACTTCAATAGTTTAAAGTGCTAAAATCATAGTCAAGGAGGATAAACAAGTGGCGATAAAATATCTTGAAGCCGAAAAGCTGAGAATAGAAACAAGAAAAAAGCTGACAGCAACACCTGAAAATTGGATGCAGTTTCTGCGTACAGCGTCAAATACATACAAGTACAGCTATTCCGATCAGCTTATGATTGCCGCACAGTTTCCGAACGCAACAGCTGTTGCTTCTTTCGATGTGTGGTCTGACCGTTTCGGCAGGAAAATAAAAGCAGGCGAAAAAGGTATCGGTTTGATTGACGATAGCGGAAAAAATCCCAAGATGAAATATGTATTTGATATTTCTCAAAGTGAACGGTTTCGTGATGTACCCCAACCGTATATCTGGGAATTGAGTGAAGATTACAGAGAGGAAACCGCACTTTATATTGCAGGCGATATGTCTGTACCGATTGAACAAGCAGTTTCCGATTTTTGCGAAAACACCGTTGACAGTTTGCTCTCCGATTATCAGCACGACCTTATTTTAGAATCAAAAAACAGCGATATGCTTTACGGACTTGACGAAACGGCAATAGGCTCGGAATTTCGTCAGGCTGTATTGGAAAGCGTAAAATTCGTTGCCCTTAATCGGTGTGGACTTTCGACAGATACAGTTGACATTAATGTTTTCCGTAATCTGTCAAACTTCTCTGATATAACCATAACGGATATTCTTGGAGCAGCGATAAGCAATATATCAGAACAGGTATTAAGAGAAATAGAAGCAACCGTTAAGACGGTTGAAAGGAGAAATCAGAATGAGCATATTATTGAAAAACAGAGAAATAGACGGAGTGAAGTATCTGCTGAACGAGGAGAATATGACATATTATCCAACAATAAAGCAGGACAAACAGACAGGTTTGACATATACTCTCGATCCCGACACGTTCACCTATATTCCCAATCTGACAGTACAAGCGGACGAGAGGATAATCGGACGCTGGGGACAGAAACGGAAGAAGTTCCTGAAAGAACACAGGGAATGGATTTATCTCAGGATGATGGACGAAGGAACTCTGACAGATCACTTGACAGCAATAGACAAGGAAGCAGAGGAAATGATAGAAATGCTGACACAGGAGTGGATGGTGAAAGAGGGCGTAACAGAACAGCTCAAAGCAACCAATCAGATGGAGTGGGTACGCCGCCTGAACTCAATTCAGAACAGAGTGGAAGAAGTAGTGCTGAACAATCTGATATACAAGTAAAGCCCAAACAGAAAAGGCAAAGACGAAAAACAGCGAAGGCAGAGGAAACCGTTTCCCCTGTCTTTTCTTCTTTTTCTGTTGGTGAACAGATGAGTTTTTTTGCCACCAAAGAGTCTGAACAGGACAAAGCAAATGAATACGCTATGTCACGCTTGATGAGTGCAGGCACAGGTTTTGTTGACGGCAAATTCAGGATATTCGATTACTTTTCGGAACAGCACACCAAAGAGGAAAAAGCAAAATTCCTGAGCAATGAATACGGTTGGGGCGGCAGTTATAACAGTGGTGAGGAATTTGAAACTCGTCCGGGTAAGGGAATTACGATGAAGCACATCGACAAAGAACATCCCGAAAATAACATCACCGTACATCTGACATATAAAGAAGCCGCCGATATGATCGACTTCCTTATTCAGAACGACAGATTTATTACACCGAAGGATATTGAGGAAAGACAGGACAGGGCTATTTATAGAATAAAAAACTATGATCCGAACAATCCGCTTGAAGCTCCGCAAATCGAACAGGCAAAAGCTATTCTTGACAGTTATAACATTGATTATAGTCAGCTCCTTGAAAATCAGCCGACAATTGAAACAGCTACTCCCGAACAAATTGAAGAAATGAACGCTTCTATTCCCGATAATAAGGAAATACCTGATATTAACGCTCCGTCTGTACCGATAGAACAGGAAGAAATCGTTTATTCTGAAAGTGCTGTTGTTGCAGAATTTAGGAATAAGACAATGGAGAGCTTTCACCTTATCGGCGGCAGGACTGAATTTGATATCGAGCTTGAAGTAGGAGAACTCTTACAGCAGGAAATGGCTGACAATGAGATTGCAGGAGATATTGAAGCGGTTGTTCTTTACGGCTCCCGTTCTCGTGGTCTTGAAACAAGTGAAGATACTGATATTGATATTGTCGTTCAGATAAATAATTCCGAACTGAAAGAGGACGCACTTTTTAATCTTTTCGGCGATATGAATATAGAAATTGACGGTATTCCCGTTGATGTCAATCCTATCCGTCCTGAAGAAACAGGAACACTTGACGAATACTTACCCAAAGCAGAAACCTATCT
>CANQBK010000125.1 GCA_947589485.1 uncultured Clostridia bacterium
GTCAAGCCTTTTCAAAGGCTTGCGGATTCCAAAGGCGGAGCCTTTGGCGGGTTTTTAAGGGCGGAGCCCTTAACTGCACCGAAGCCCTTAACCCACATTTTTTACTTATTTGCGAGTTCCTTTGTAACGTGCTTTATAAGACCTCCGTCGGAAATTATTTTTTGGATAAATTCCGGAAACGGTTCGGCTTGATATGTTTTTCCTGTCGTTATGTCGGTGATTACGCCCGTATCAAAGTCTATCGAAACTTCATCGCCGGATTTGATTTCCTTTGCGGCGGCGTCACATTCCAAAATCGGAAGTCCGATATTTATTGAGTTTCTGTAAAATATACGCGCAAATGTCGAGGCAATAACACAGCTTATTCCCGATGCTTTAATAGCAATCGGAGCGTGTTCCCTCGATGAGCCGCAGCCGAAATTCTTTTCGGCAACAATAATATCTCCGCTTTTTACCTTTTTCGTAAAATCGGCGTCTATATCTTCCATACAATGTGCCGCAAGCTCTTTGTGTGAGCTTGTATTTAGGTATCTTGCAGGAATTATAACGTCGGTATCAACGTTATCTCCGTATTTATGTACAGTACCTTGTGCTTTCATATATAACAACACCTTTCATAAGTTAAAATTTATGCAAAAGTAAATTTATTTTATTGTTCACTGTTTTTTACTTTTGCCGGGTCGGTAATGTATCCCGTTACTGCGCTTGCCGCGGCAACGGCAGGACTTGAAAGATATATTTCGGATTCTATATGTCCCATTCTGCCGACAAAGTTACGGTTTGTTGTGGAAACAGCACGCTCTCCTTTTGCGAGTATTCCCATGTGACCGCCAAGGCATGGACCGCAGGTGGGAGTAGAAACTACGGCTCCGGCATTTATGAATATATCAAACAAACCTTCGTGCATTGCCTGCAAATATACGCTTTGCGTACTTGGAATAACAATACAACGAACGCCTTTGGCAACCTTTTTTCCTTTTAAAATCTCTGCGGCTGCACGAAGATCGCTTATTCTGCCGTTTGTACAGGAGCCTATAACCGCCTGATCAATCTTGACCTCGGTTTCACCGATTTCATCAACCGTTTTTGCGTTTTCGGGCAGATGAGGGAATGCAACGGTCGGACGCAGTTTTGAAAGGTCAATCGTGTATTCTACTTCATATTCGGCATCTTCATCGGCAGTAAATTCGCGCGGAGTACCCTTAAAACGGTTTTTCGTATATTCTCTGGTAATATCGTCAACCGGGAAAATACCGTTTTTTGCCCCCGCTTCAATTGCCATATTTGCAATACAAAGTCTGTCGTCAATATTAAGATATTTAAGACCGTCGCCTGCAAATTCCATAGATTTGTAAAGAGCTCCGTCAACACCTATCATACCTATTATGTGAAGTATAATATCTTTTCCGCTTATATATTCGGCAGGCTTTCCGACAAGATTGAATTTTATTGCCGACGGTACTTTAAACCATGCTTTTCCGCTTATCATTCCCGCAGCCATATCGGTAGAGCCTACGCCCGTTGAAAAAGCACCCAGCGCACCGTATGTGCAGGTATGGGAGTCTGCACCTATGCAAAGGCTTCCCGGTCCTACAAGACCTTTTTCGGGCAGCAGCGAATGTTCTATGCCCATTTGACCTACATCAAAAAAGTTTTTAATGTCATATTTATCCGCAAATCTGCGTACTTCAAGACATTGCTGTGCGGCTTTAATGTCCTTGTTTGGCGTAAAATGGTCCATAACCATTGCTATTTTGTTGTTGTCAAAAACCGATGCAGCCTGACCATCGTTAAAAACATTAATTGCTACCGGTGAGGTAATGTCATTACCGAGTACCATATCAAGGTTTGCTTCAATAAGCTGACCTGCTTTTACAGTTTCAAGACCCGCATGGGCGGCGAGAATTTTTTGTGACATTGTCATTCCCATATTTTTTGCCTCCTTAAAATTATCAGTAATAATATTATCGCACAAACAATTGAAAAAGAATGTAAACTATGCTACAATTTGTCCGATAATAAAAATTTAAATTTCCCCAAAGTCCTGTACTCATTTGTGCGGAAATTCGTAAAACGGTATTATTCGTTTATGTGCCGACACCATATCTGTTGGAAAAACGATATGCCGCTATTTTCATTGTGTTATAATATAACACAACAAAATATAAATGTCTATCTTTTGGAGCGAAAAATCAATGTCAAACAATATTTTACACTATGTTAATAATAACCTTGACAGTCATTCCGAGCTTATACGGGTTCTTGACAGTATTTCCGAGGTACGCGTATTTGATAAAGGCGAGGTGATTTACAATCAAGGGGACAATCCTGACTTCTTCTATTATCTGAAAAAGGGTAAAGTTAAAATATACATAACTTCCGAGGGAGGCGGAGAAAAAACAATTTCGGTTATAGGTAAAAACGCAATACTGGGGGAGGCGTCTTTTTTTGACAATCAGCCTCGTATGACATCTGCAAGAGCAACGGTAAGATGTGAGCTTGTGTCCATTAACGGAGCATTGCTGACGGATATTATACGAAAGAACCCACGCAATGCAATGGAACTTTTAAAGCTCCAGGCGCAGACTATAAGAATGTTGTCGGCTCAGGTTGACAACATAACTTTTGTAAATGCGACGGGACGTATAGCGCAGTTTTTGCTGAACGCCACAAGCGTTTCGGAAAACAACTCCGTTTATGTTACACACGAAGAAATAGCAAGTTTTGTTGGTACGTCCAGGGTAACCGTCAGCAAAATTATATCCCGTCTTTCAGCCGAAGGTATAGTCAAAACGGGATACAAATTTATTTCTGTTCTTGACCGAAAACGTCTTGCCGAGTTTGGCGAATAATGTATATAATAAAATAATATTGTAATTTGTATAATTTTGTTATATAATAATGTATGTTATTATTTTAAAATTCGGAGGATTAAAAAATGCAGAAAAAAGGTGAGCTTGTATCGTACAGACCGGATATAAAGGTCGTTGATTGTACTATTCGTGACGGCGGACTGGTAAACAATTTTGAATTTACGGAAGATTTTGTAAAAGATTTGTACACGACTAATATTAAATCGGGCGTCGATTATATGGAGTTTGGTTATAAGGCATCAAAAGAGCTGTTTGATGTAAACAAATTTGGTAAATGGAAGTTTTGCAACGACGACGATATAAGAAAAATTGTCGGAGATAATGACACGGAACTGAAAATTTCGGTTATGGCTGATGTTGGAAGAACCGATTTTAAAAAGGATATTACGGATAAGGCAAACAGCCCGATTGATATGGTAAGAGTTGCAACGTACATAAACACAATTCCTGCCGCTCTTGAAATGGTTGAATACTGTAATAAAAAGGGATACGAAACAACGGTAAATATTATGGCTATATCGAAAGCCAACGATCCCGACCTTGATGATGCACTCGAATTAATCGGAAAAAGCTGCGTTGATACAATTTATCTTGTTGACAGTTACGGTTCGCTTTATCCTGAGCAAACACGCAGACTTGCGGAAAAATATCTTGAAGCCGCCGATAAATACGGTAAGAAAATCGGCATACACGCACACAATAACCAACAGCTTGCATTTGCAAATACAATTGAAACATTGACGATGGGTGTAAGCTATCTTGATTCAACTGTAAGCAGTATGGGACGAGGCGCAGGAAACTGCCCAACAGAGCTTTTACTTGGTTTTCTGAAAAATCCAAAATATGATATTACGCCGGTTCTTAAATTTATAGAGGAACATATAAACAAGCTGAAATCCGATGGTGTTGTTTGGGGCTATGATATTCCGTATTTGCTTACCGGACGTTTGAACCAGCATCCGAGGGACGCTATTCGTTTTACCGAGGACAAACGTACAGATTACAGCAACTTCTATCAGTATCTTTTTGATAAAGATATGTGAATATCTAAATAATGAAAAATTATAAAATTGATATTCGTCAATTGAAATATGAAATTGGCGAAAATATTAATTAAAATTTTAAACACATAAAAAACGACTGTAAATGAGTGTGGATACTTATTTACAGTCGTTTTGTTTATGCAATTTGCGGTGCGGGCGATTCGCGATGTCGCTCACTCCGTTCGCTCGTACTGAAAGCAACAAGTACATTCGCGCGGCATTAGCTATTGTACCCATAGTCAAAAGTTTCGGTCAAGCCTTTTCAAAGGCTTGCGGATTCCAAAGGCAGAGCCTTTGGCGGGTTT
>CANQBK010000126.1 GCA_947589485.1 uncultured Clostridia bacterium
TTATATGTCATTTCTTGCAAACAGGCGAAATTGATGCTATTTAAAAAATGTGTAACACATCATTGACAAACCAACACTCACTTTTTCATGAAGAACTAATACTATCAATTGTGTCCTGCAAATTGCAATTACTGCTATTTACACCTTGTAAGGTGTTTTTGAGTGTTCCAAGCTGTGTATCAAAATTATTTGATGACTTGATGATGTTGTCAAGGAGGCTGCCCACACCATTGATTTTGTCTTTATAAATTGTTATCGTTGACATCGGCTCACCTCAATATTTTTAATAGTTCTTAATTATTTTTTCGTACTATAACAAATGCAAATTATTAACTGTTGCAGTTATTAAAATACCTATCAAAAAGAGATAGATATTTTTTCCCACATTCCATTTGAAAACTTAAACAACCATTCATTTCTTCCATATGCATCCACATTATTTGTACTACCAATACATACAACACTTAATTGTGATTCATCTAAAAATCTATAGAAACTGTAACCAAATGGAGGAGAAATTTTCGTTCTTATCATTCCGTCAAAACTCATAATCATTAATTTTGTTGAGGTCATCACAAAAATATCATTTTCATTTATTCTGACATCCTTTAAATCATCGATTGTTAATTCTTTTCTGGTTTTATTTATAGGATTAAACAAATATAACAAACCTGTACTATAATACCAAAGCAAATCATTTCCATTCAAACTGACATAACGTGCTTCAAACTTACCTGAATCATAAATTTGCATAAAAATTATATTTTGATTAGTAACTTCCGCTGTTTGAATACCATAAACTTCATATTCATAATATTTCCCGTTAAATAACCACTTAACCAATCCGCTGTTATAATCAATCTCTAAATTCATCTAAACTATCCTCCTTTATTTAAGTTTTCTTAAACTTCCTTTAACATACTCAATATAATCTAACCTATTAACAGCATTAAAATTATGGAATAAATCGTATTGTGTTAGTTCTAAATTACCTGGCAAATACTTATCAGCACCCAAATCAACCTGTGGACCTATCGGACCAGCGTGAACATCCAATTTTATTCCTGGCTTTATACGATATTCTGCTACTAAACCACAATCTTTTTTCCATCCATATTTTATAGCCATGTCATTCCTAGCAAAACTCACATCGGTAACATTTTCCTTCAAGCCGAAACCTCCTGGTTCCCAAAAAGCTTGATCGCTGTCAAGAACCATATAAAATGTATCGCCTTCATTAAGAGTAATAATATTCTTATTAGGGTCATACCCTTTTGGCCAAGGGGACTGTTCTCTAACAATTGTTAAGTAATCATCTATAGTACCCTTTGGATTACATTCACGGAATTCATTCCATGTTTTTTCAGAACCTATACCATTCTTTTTCCAATATTGATCGTACCTTGCTGCATCTTCAGAACTCATTTGATCAATAAAATTTTGTTTTGTACTAATCTTGTATTGTAATCCGCCCGTAATTCCTCCCATTATGCCTCCGGATATAGCACCAGAAAATCCACTAATTAATATATCATCAAGTGCTCCATTAAGTGTTTTATGTTCGGCTAAATAATCGATAGTAGTAACACACATATTAGAAGTACCAGACGAGAGTGCACCAATTCCTGCACTTCTTGCTATACTATTAAGCATTGTTGTTGCCGGACCTAATGCAAATGAAAAACCTCCAGTAATGGCACCGCCAATCGCACCGCCTACAGCACCATCAAACGCTCCATTTTCAAAACCTTCAAAGAAGTTTCCACCGTTTTTAACACTATTATACCCTCCAGCAACTCCTCCTATGACCGCTCCAAAAATCGCACCCCAACATGCACCTGCAATAATTGCTGCTCCAAGACCGCTGCCAACACCTGTACACAATAAAACGACTGCCACTGCCACCAGAGCTACTGTAGCAATCAGCTTCCAGTGTTTACAACACCATTCGCCAACTGACATAGTTCCCTCAACTAACTTTTGCAGATCTGATTTCTCACATTCCGGTTTAAGATAAGAATACTTTGTATAGAAATCTTTTTTCTTTTTGTTAATCTGATCTCTTGCAGAACTATCTCTGCGAGCAGTTGTAGTAATAAAATCTGTTAGTTTACGGTTAAGCTTTTTCAGATCTTCAACTTTTTCTTTCTCACTTTTTGATGAAGAACTAATACTGTCAATTGTATCCTGCAAATTGCAATTACTGCTATTTACACCTTGTAAGGTATTTTTGAGTGTTCCAAGTTGCGTATCAAAATTATTTGATGACTTGATGATATTATCGAGAAGACTACCTACACCATTGATTTTGTCTTTATACAAAGTAATCGTTGCCATAGGAAAACTCCTTTTCTTTTATCAATCACATACCCACATTATATATAATATTTATGCTGCTAACATTTCCTTTCGGATCATAAATAGATTTGATATTACCCCACTCAAAAAAAGATTCCGCATTCAAACCATTTTTCTCAAGAATGCTATCGTGAAGTTGCTTACGTTTGATTTCTTCTGAAAACTGAAAATCAACATCAGTACAAATAATCGATAACATATACAAAACACCATTGCGGAAGAAAAGGCTAGCAATATAATTATTGTCTATAATTTGAACTGTTCCTTTTAATCTGATAATTCTAACTCCGTCTTGACCATCATAAAAACTAGAGTTTTTAAAATCTTCAAAAGTATATCCGGGCGAAAATACTTCACCATTAATTTCAATGATTCCAAACTTTATGTTCATTATTATCCTCACTTTACTAAGTCTATCGTATCCACAAGAACTAATATTCCCTTATCAATCAAATTCTGGACATTTGGAACGTAGAACTGATCCAAGCCTCCTGAACCAAATTGAGGATTAGCTAACGCTTGACCATAACCAACAGTAACTGTTTTTGTGAATTGATATCCACTGACCTGCCCTCTGAACCCATGAATAGGGTGAGGCTTAACCTGTAGCCCTTCAAATAAAGTAGTTGCATTACGACCTGATCCTTCAACAGCATCCAATGTGGTAAAGTATTCTGTACCATTTGGTTCCCCACGATAAAGAATATCGCCTTTATGCATATTCATGTCCACATAATCGTCTACACCGGGATAATCATCTTTGCCTTGCCAACTTTGAGCGGTTTTTGCAGGACTTTTGAATTGTAAGCCACCCATAATACCGCCCATAATTCCACCAGATATTGCACCAGAAAATCCACCGATTAATATATCATCAAGTGCTCCATTAAGTGTTTTATGTTCGGCTAAATAATCGATAGTAGTAACACACATATTAGAAGTACCAGACGAGAGTGCACCAATTCCTGCACTTCTTGCTATACTATTAAGCATTGTTGTTGCCGGACCTAATGCAAATGAAAAACCTCCAGTAATGGCACCGCCAATCGCACCGCCTACAGCACCATCAAACGCTCCATTTTCAAAACCTTCAAAGAAGTTTCCACCGTTTTTAACACTATTATACCCTCCAGCAACTCCTCCTATGACCGCTCCAAAAATCGCACCCCAACATGCACCTGCAATAATTGCTGCTCCAAGACCGCTGCCAACACCTGTACACAATAAAACGACTGCCACTGCCACCAGAGCTACTGTAGCAATCAGCTTCCAGTGTTTACAACACCATTCGCCAACTGACATAGTTCCCTCAACTAACTTTTGCAGATCTGATTTCTCACATTCCGGTTTAAGATAAGAATACTTTGTATAGAAATCTTTTTTCTTTTTGTTAATCTGATCTCTTGCAGAACTATCTCTGCGAGCAGTTGTAGTAATAAAATCTGTTAGTTTACGGTTAAGCTTTTTCAGATCTTCAACTTTTTCTTTCTCACTTTTTGATGAAGAACTAATACTGTCAATTGTATCCTGCAAATTGCAATTACTGCTATTTACACCTTGTAAGGTATTTTTGAGTGTTCCAAGTTGCGTATCAAAATTATTTGATGACTTGATGATATTATCGAGAAGACTACCTACACCATTGATTTTGTCCTTATAAATCACTATCCACAACTTAAGAATCAAAAAAATAGTGACCAAAGAACATTGATAATCATTGTGCAAAATATGTAGGTTTACAATTGATATGTTACAGTGAGTAAAAAATAATAGCAAATAGGAAGAACCTGTGTTACAGTTAATT
>CANQBK010000127.1 GCA_947589485.1 uncultured Clostridia bacterium
GAACGATGGCGACGTAGGAACGCAGGCTTTAAAAAGCCGAGTACCACAGGAGCAAAAATGACAACATTAAATGAAATAACCTATGTTGATTGGCAGTTTAAACAAAACTCAATAGGCGAGGTCGCAGAAGGTGTTGATGATATAAATCAATGTATTTCAACAATCCTAACAACAAAAAAGGGCTCTGTACCTCATCGCCCGACATTTGGCTCAGATATTTATAAATATGTTGACTACCCTATAAACGAAGCTATTCCAAATATTATCCGAGAGGCGACCGATGCGATTGGTCTATGGGAAACAAGAATTTCAGTCAATTCTGTATCTGCCGAAATCAGCGAAACAAATATTACCGTCAAAATTGAATGGACTTTGAATGAATCAAGAACAAAAGGAATTACACAAGTAATATTATGACAACAAAACTCCCCGAACCTAATTTTATAGAACGTGATCCCGATGAAATAACAAGACAATGGGTTACTTTGTATGAAGAAAAATCAGGCAAAGTTCTTCAGCCTGCACAAATTGAAAGACTGATGATTGATGTTGGAGCATACAGAGAAACTGTTTTAAGAATGAAAATTCAAGAAACGGCAAAACAAAATCTTTTAAGTTATGCACCTCTTGATATTTTAGAACATATCGGAGAGCCTTTAGGAGTTACAAAACTTCTTGCTAATTGTGCTACAACGGAATTAAAATTTTGCGTTGATGAGTTGTTGGATTTTGATTTTACTATTTCAAAAGGGACTGAGGTTGAAACCAAAGACGGTCTTTTTATATTTCAAACAACAGAAGATGTTGTATTAAAAGCAGGGCAAAAAGAAATCATTACAAAAGCAGTATGTGAGACTCCGGGATCTGCCGCCAATAATTATATAATCGGTTCAATAAATAATCTGATTACACCTTTAAGCTACATTTCAACCGTTGAAAATACAGTCGTTTCATCGGGCGGTGCTGATGATGAAGAAGCTGACAGCTTGAGAGAAAGGATAAGACAAGCACCTGAAAAATTTTCTAACGCAGGAAGTCGTGGTGCATATCGTTATCATACATTATCCGCTCATCAATCTATAATTGACGTTGCGATAACCTCGCCCACTCCGGGAGTTGTTGCAATCTATCTCTTAACTAAAGACGGAAACCCAACCCCTGAAATACTTGAAATTGTGCAAAATTACTTAAGCGATGATAAAATTCGCCCCTTAACCGATTTTGTGCAGGTTTATTCATCTGAAAAAATAGATTTCTCAATAAATGCAGAAATTATTTTATTTAAAGATGCAGACAAAGAGAGTGTTATAAAAACCATAAATGCCAAACTTATGGAATATAAAGTGGCTCTTTGCGAAAAATTAGGCAAAGACGTTGTTCAAACTCAGATTATTTCTATTTTAAACAGCGTTTATGGTGTGTTCAAAGTTAAATTAAAAGCTCCGACTGATATTGAAATTCTTGATTATCAATGGGCAAATTTAAAAGATTTTAATATCGAATTAAAAGGATATTCCGATGAATAATCTTTCCCCGATAGATGATATTAATATAAAAGTTTTTGACGAAATCTGCGAAGAACGATTTAAAAACATAGATATTGATGTTCTTTTAGTCTCAATCATAGATAATCTGCCTTCCGATGCTCTGCCGCATTTAGCTGAACAATATCACGTTACCGGGAACGAGGGTTGGCTACAATGTCGAAACGATGATGAAAAAAGAGATTTAATAAAACGATCCATTGAAGTACACAGATATAAAGGAACTAAATATGCTCTTTTAAAAATATTTGAAATGTTCGGTTTAAAAGGCGACATTAGAGAATGGTTTGAAACAGGAAACGAGCCTTACACATTCATTGTTGATTTAAATTTTGACAGCAAAGGTTTTGATTTTGAATTAATAGGAAAACTTGAAGATTTAATCAATGAATACAAAAATGTGCGTTCTCATCTTTCAAGTTTAAATATCGGAATGGGAACTCAAGTTAAGAGTTATAAATATAAATCTGCTTGTATTACAGGCGAATGCACAACAATTTATCCTTTTCAAAAATCTCTTATATTTGATGAAAACAATTGGAATGAAACTTATTGGTCGAAAAAAGAAGATGAAATACGCAAATTGCCACTCGGAGTTTGGGATGAAACCAACTTTGATGAGTGCGTGTGGTCTTTTGGTTAATTAGGAGTTTTTATGGATTTTTATACATTACTGACAAATGGCGGAACAAAAAGAATTGCTTACTCTCATGTTAATAGCGATCCTTTGCATTTAACTACATTTGCGGTTGGCGATGGCGGAGACGGATATTATGAACCCGATGTAAATCAAGAGAGCTTGATAAATGAAACCTACAGAGGAAACATCTCAAGAATTTATGTTGATTTAGAGTATGAAAACAGGCTTGTTGTTGAATGTGCCATTCCTGCCGAGAGCGGTGGATATTACATCAGAGAAATTGGTATCTTTGATGATAAAAGAAATTTGTTTGCCATAGGCAGAATTCCTGAAAGCTATAAACCGCTTGATGAAGAAGGCTCAACAAGAGATTTTTATATCAAAGTTGTTCTTGAAGTTGAAAATTTAGAAGACAGGCAATTAATTATTGATTCAAACGTAAGCCTGATTTCTTATGAATATTTAGAAAATAACCATAACCAAGACCCAAATGCTCATTATAGAAAAATTGATGCCGACAAAGTTGACGGTTATCACGCAGGGAATGAAGAAAACAATGTTTCAATTTCAAACGGTGTTGTTAATCAAAATTTGAATGCCGATTTGATAGACGGACACCATGCAGGTAACAGAAATAATGAAGTCTTGGTTTTGGATGAAAACGGGCTTGTACCTGAAAATAATTTAAAACCTTATGCTGATAAAGACCATAAACATCCGATTTCTGAAATTCTAACCAATGAATCGCTCCACAGTTTTGAAAATATGCAAATTCTAAGCGGATATAACGTGGGAACAACAACGTATGTTTACCCACCTGAAGGCTATACAATGGATAATTTATTAGCTTTTATTCCCTCAATGAGAACATTCCATTATAGCGGAGATGTAAATGGGGATGACTCCTCATATTGCTATTGGGAAATAGAAGAAACTCGAATAAAAATAACTTGTTACAACACAGAGCAAAGAGCCAACCCCCAAGTTAATTGGCTCGCTATTTGGCGAAAAGACAGACCAAGTAAATATTTATAAGGAGCAAAAATGAAGATCAACGAAAATGAAATAATAGCATTCAAACCAAAAACAAAAGCAGTAGCAGAGGAAGTTAACAAAAATTTTGAAACCTTAAGGCTTGCAAATAACGAACTTGACGATTCTATCAATAAATTAAAACAGGATTTTAATGATTATAAATTAAACGAACTTTGCGAAATTAAATGCGATTCTGAAATTTTAGAATTAAATGAAACAACAAACAACTTTAAGGTTTCAGGCACTTCTTCAATATCTGAATTTGCAGGAATATTAAACGGTTTTGTTTTTATTGAGTTTGTTGATTCAAGAGTTCTTATTAATAATCCAAAACTAAACTTGCAAAATAATGTTGACCGAATAACCAAAACTGGCGATATCGGGATTTATCTTTTTGAAAACGGTGTTGTAAAAGAAGTTAATTTTTTCACTTCAAAAGAAGAAAAAACAAACACACTACCCACCCAAACAATTATTGATTGCCCAAAAGATAAAACAGGCAAAAGTAATTTTATTAAAAAGATTGAATTTTCAAAAGACATAATGCCTGTTATGGAAGGCTTTGAGAATGAAGTTTGTATTATATCTTCAAGTTCTCAACACGATGCCGTAAATTATATGCCTTGGAAAGCATTTAGACACCACACAAATGATGTTGGAGGCTGGCTGACAATTAACGGTGTAACAACAGGTTGGCTAAAGATTGAATTCAGATCCCTGAGACCTAAAATAACCGCATTTAGTATTACGACACGAAATGCGGCAGATGCACCGCAACATTCTCCATGTGATTTTGTTATTGAGGGTAGTAACGATGATACGAATTGGACTTTGCTTGGGGATTATAAAAATCATCTTAATTGGTTGCAAAATGAAAAAAGATATTTTGC
>CANQBK010000128.1 GCA_947589485.1 uncultured Clostridia bacterium
GGTCGCTGCCAGCAAAACAAGCGAAATAAAAAGATACTTTTTCATACTCTTTCGTTTTTAGGGTCGAACAAAAATAAGAAAAAAAACGACACGTGCTTCTTTTATACCGATTTATTCAAAAAAAACGCCGGCAAAAAAAATTCCGGACTTCGCGCGACACGCCCCGCAGCGGGGAGGTGCACAAAGTCCGGAACGGAAATCGAAAAACCGGATTATTCGTAGAGCGATGCCACGAATGCGGCAAGTTCTTCGCCGCGCAGGTCTTGGGCGATGATTTTACCGTCGGGGTCGAGTATGTACATACGGGGTATTCCCGTTACGTTGTAACGGGCAGCCACGGGGCACTCCCAACCTTTCAGCGAAGACACGTGGTGCCAGTTCAGACCGTGTTTTTCGATAGCGGCTTTCCATGCCTCGGCATCTTCGTCGAGAGAGATTCCGTATATCTCGAAACCTTTGTCATGGTATTTCTCGTAGATGGCTTTCACGTTGGGCGCTTCGCGCAGGCAGGGACCGCACCACGAAGCCCAGAAGTCGATCAGCACATAGTGTCCGCGCAGGCTCGACAGTGCCAGTTCCGCACCGTCGGGCGTCGGCAGCACGACATCGGGAGCGATACCGCCCACCGATACCGACGAAAGGGCATCGACAGCAGCTTTCGCTTCGAGACCCGGAGCCGACTGTTTCACGCGGTCGCTCAGATTTTCGTAGGCAGCGCTTATTTCCTCAAAGGTGTTTTTGCGAATCATGTGCTCTTTGATGAAATAGGCTGCGCCGTAATTGTTGCGGGCGGAGTCGACAAAGAGCAGACACTGTTTGGCGATGTTCGCCTTTATCGTATCGAGCGCCAATACTGCCGAGTCGAGATTTACATCTAAATCGCCGGAAACGATTTTCGAGAGCATCAGCATACTGCCGAGATCCATCATCGCCGACGAGAGCATCAGGTCGTTAGCCTGTGCGTATACCTCCTGTTCATCGCCTTCGGCAACGATAGCCGTAGACACATATTCGTTGCTGTCTCTGTCGAGGCGGGTTTCGGGAGCAATCGTTACGGTTACGGGAACTTCGGAAAGCAGCAGCCCCTTGTTCTGACCGTCGGCAGTGAGGATATAAGCGCCTACCACACCGCCTTTATCGAACGAAAAAGTACCGTCGGCAGCCACGACTACCGAATCGGTCGGTGCGGCGTCGTCTGCATTATCGGTTTTCGGTTGCAGATAGACGGTTTTTCCCACACCCTCTTTCCATGTGCCTTCGACTTGGTGCGGCTGCGAGCACGAAGCAAGCGCCAGCACCGTCAAGGCAGCAAGAAGACAATTGTTCGTTTTCATATATTTATCAGATTTAGATTATAACGATATATCGACCGGAAAGTTTATGCCGACCATACAGCAGGCATAAACTCTTCGGCATTTCTTATTCCGCTTTGTCGGCGAGGGTAATGCCCAAATCGGCAAATATTTCCTTTGCCAGATTCATACGTTTTTGCATATCGGGCAGCAAATTCTCTTTCACTTTTTTGCCGAGAGTTCCGTACGATTCCCCATCTGACTGCAATCCGTAGAAAGCATTATCGGGATTGGCGGCAGCAGCCTCTACTTCAGCCCAGAAAGCCTCTTTTTCGGCAGCCGTGGTGGTTACGATGAAAGCCACATAGTCGCCCAATGCCTGTGCATGAGAAGTACGACAATACTGATAATTTGCAGCAGCGGTAATGGTTTCATCGTAATGTCCCGGGTGCAAATATATTTGTTGCACGCCGATACGCGCCGGACGCAGCTCGCAACCGAGCCATGCATTCCACATATGCCATGTCTCTTCGCCGCCGAACGACAAGTGTTTCCACTCTTCCGGATCATCAGAGAACACTTCCAGATTCAACCAACCGGTAGCAAATTCATCGGCATCGGAATCATAATATCCCGTACAATTCTCATTCATGGTAAAGAGCATGAAACCGAAATCGGTACCGGTCGTATAATCGTATCCTATCTGTTTGAACTCCGCGAATTTATCGTTGTTCAACGGGTGGGTTTCCAGATTGAGTGCGTAAGAGTATATGTATTCGCAAATCAGCGACACGTAGAGGCGTTTCAGATAGTTTTTATCCATCGTGTCGAAATCGGGGCAGCAGTGCGAAAACATGATAAATTCGGGGCAGCAGGTTCCGCCTTCGAATGTACCGTGCACGTCGTAAGCGCAATTAAACAGTGCGATGTCCCAATCTGCCCAATAGAAATTGTATTGCATTTCGCTAGCAAAATAGATTTTACGCGGCATATACTTCTGTATAAATTCGGTGCCGAATACGGGGAATACTTCGTCTTCGAGGAAATTCAACACCTTATATACGTAGCTGGTATCGGCAGGGACATAATACTGTCCTACAAAATCGGGAACATCTTCGCCGTCGGGATTTTCAGGCGAAATACGAGGTTCAGTCCAGAACATGGATCCGTCCGCAGAGGCGTAGCGGAAAGTTGCCGTATCGACATCGAGCACGGCATCGAGGTCATAGGTCTCGTTAAAAATATCGATGGCTTCGGCAGCCGGCACATAGGGATCGACTTCGGGTTCATCGTTCTTGTCGTCGCAAGCAGCGAACAACGCAGCCGCTGCAAAGAGCGGTGCAAAAAGCAGGATTTTTCTCATACAATAAATTTTTTTATGGTTATTATTATCAGTTGTTTTCATAAGGCAGCATTTGGCGGAGCGGCCGGGCATTGGTATTCTGGGGATTGAGAAGGCGCTCATCGCTCGGGAAGTTCAGGGTGTAGGCGCCGTCGTCTTTTTCCAGCTTATAATATCCGGAGGTTTTGCCGTAAGGGTGTATGATTTCGGGGCGTGTGGTGCGGCGCAGGTCTATCCAGCGGTGGAGCTCCTCGAAACAGAGCTCGCGGCGCCGCTCGTCCCAAATGAATTGCACAATGGCATCGGAAGAGGCGAAATCGGAAGGTGTCAGCTCGACATACGCCTGAGAGTCCAAGCGGTATTTACGCAGGCGATTGGCATAGTCGAGCGCCTTTCCGTAATCGGGCGAGGCTTTGCGGGCATAGGCTTCGGCAAGGGTTATGTAGGCTTCAGCCGTGCGAAAAGCCGAATGGCGGTAGAGATTGTCGTACAAATTGTATTTCAGTGGGTGATAATTTCCCTCCAAATAATAAATGTGTGTCGACGGTTTATGGGGCATGATGAACCAATAGGGCATGCGGTGGTCGCCGACATGGGTCAGCGTGTCGTAGTCGTAGCAGTCCACCAGATTGTTGTCGATGGTGTGCGACACGCAAAAGGTCTGATCCATGGAGTTGACCGTCATGATAAGGCTGCCGATATCCCTCAGGCTCCGGTTTCCCGTGTAAACGAATATGAATTCGGGATTGGCGGGCTGAAAGAAGTTGTCGTATTTGGACGAATAGGATTCCTCGCCCGGAGCCACCGCCGTGATGCGGTCGGTAATATCGAAAAGTTTGTCGTTGCTGCCCAGTATTTCGGAGGCATATTCGATAACGGCATCGAAATTTTCGGTGTAGAGGGCTTCGCGCATGGCGACGAAAAGCATGGCGTCGTATCCGATGTAGTAATAGTTTCCGGTCTTTTTCCCCTTCAAGGCAGCCAACCCCTCTTTTATGTCGTCTTCGATAAGAGCATACACCTTTCCGAAAGTGGCGCGGTAATAGGGCTCCAACGAGGGTGTGGGGTCGGTTTTCAGGGGCACGCACTCGGTATCGGGCGTCGCTTTGTCGTAGGGCACGGCATAGAGGTTTGCCAGCAGCAGATAGGCATAGGCACGGTGAAAGAGCGCCTGCCCGCGCAAGATGTCTTTCTCTTCGTCGGAGCCTTCGAGATCGGGCAGAGCGTCGAGGCAGGTATTGGCAATAAGCACCTGCGAATAGAGGTAGCCGAACAATTCGTCATTGAAACCCTCATCGGGTATTTCCAATTCGTCGCGCCACTGATAAGCGTAGCGGTAATAGTTCAGGTTGAAAGGCAAAGCATTGTCCCACAAAGGGGTGTACAATTCCATGTCGTCGGTCATGAGATTGAGCCAAACGCCG
>CANQBK010000129.1 GCA_947589485.1 uncultured Clostridia bacterium
CTGCCTTTGGAATCCGCAAGCCTTTGAAAAGGCTTGACCGAAACTTTTAATTTTGGGAACATAAACTTATGCCGCGCGAACATACACGTTACTTGTCGGTTATCTGTTCTTCTTTTCTGTCTATTGCTTCTTCATTCCCGTATTTTTTAAGAAGTTCTTTCATAAGAATATAAATGTTCGCGGAGGAATTTCCTCTTGAAAATTCCCTTATGGCTTGTTTCATTGACTTTAGCTTTTCGGGATTCGCAATAAGGTCCGTTATTATTTTTGTACAGGTGTTGTCCTTTTCCAAACGTACAGCCATGTGTCCGCGCACAAGAAAGTCCGCATTCTGTTCTTCCTGTCCCGGAATAGCCTTAAATATACCCATAGGAAGTTCCGAGGCTATCGCTTCACTTACGGTAAGTCCGCCCGGCTTAGTAACTATAATATCCGCCATGTGCATATATTTTTCAACTTCGTCAGTGTAGTACATCAGCTTTGTGGGTTTCGTCGGCTTTCTGTTACGTGAAAGATGAGTTAAATACTTTGGACGCAGCGACTTCTCAATATCAAGAATTGAATTGTTAAACGTTATCTTGCTTAAATATCTGTCAAATGTTTCATATAATTTTTCGTTTTTACCGGTAATCACTATTACTTGAAAATTTTCGGGAGATTTTACAATTTTATGATAAATTTTTAAAACATCTGTAACACCAAAGCTGCCCGCCATTATAAGTACGGTGGGAATGTCGGGATTCATACCCTCGCTTTCAAACGCTTTTTGCCTGTCAATAGAATTAAAAAACTCCTGCTTGACGGGTATCCCGTAAGGATATATCTTTACCCTTTCAACGCCTCTTTCAACCATTTGATTAATCATTTCGTGGCTTGAAACTATATATGCGTCCACTCCCTCGTTTATATATGTCTGGTGAACGGCAAAATCTGTCATAATACTGATGATGGGTAAATTAAATCCCTCTTTTATTTTAAGAGCCGTAAAAATTTCAGATGCAAATGTATGAGTTGAAATTATAATATCGGGTTTAAATTCGTCTATAAGCGGTCTTAATTTATTCCTTACGGTAGTGGTTGCAAGGTCTATCGTCTTGTTAAGCGGTGTGTCATCTTTATCCGCATTGCGGTAAACATAACCAAACAGCTTAGGTGTTTTTGTGGCAAGATAAACATAGCCCTCCGTAACCGCTTTATTTAAAAAAGGACTTATATATTGTATCGTATCGGAAATCATTACCGATGAGTCGGGATTCTGTGATTTTATGTAATCCTTGAGAGCATACGCAGCCCTCATATGTCCTCCGCCTGTTGTTGCGGACAAAATAAGCACTCTCATAAGATCTCCCTTTCGTTTTATATAAAAGATATTATACAATATTAACTTTTCTTTTTCAATACAAATACCTAAACATTTAAACAAATGATTTTCCGTATAATTTTTTAAATTTGACAACATAACAAGGGTTTAATTTTTTTATAAAGAATTAACACAAAATTGATTTAATTTATAAACCGAATTTTAGAAGTTTTTTACTTTGACTTTCTCTTTACTTTATACATTGTTTTGGTGTATTATATATACAGTAAAAAAGTTTAGTTAATTGATTATTTATCGGAGGTTATGTATATGGATGAAAAGGAAAAAAATGTTTCTTCCTCAAAAGACAGCGTTTCAGACATCAGCTCCTCTGAAACAAATAAAAACAGTCAACAAAAAATTGAGGACGATGAAGAGATAACCTTTGCCACAGTTGATACAAAACGCAGTTCGGTAAACAGAATACCCACAGCGTCAAATTCTTTATCTGACGGAGTAGTGTTCGCATCGTCTGACGGAAAAGTTAAAAATTCGAGTGCCGAACATTCAAAACAAAAACGAAAAGCACCGATTGTTACGGCAGTCGTTTCGGCAGCCGCAATTGTATGTATCGCAGCGGCAACCGCAATAATCATTTCAAGCAATAACAATACTGCCGTTACCACGGCGGCACAGCCAAGCAATACCGAAACCGAAAATTCGGAATCGCAAAATTCAAAAAAAGATGTTGCCTCTGCCGAGGAGGTCGCTCAAATATCAATTGCCGAGGCTTCGTACAATCTTAGCGGTGCAAACAAAACAAACATAGAATTTGGTAAGAATGTTACCGTTGAGGGAATAGATCTTTCGGGAAAGACACTTTCGCAGTCATTCGACGCAATGCAGGACAAGCTGAAAGAGCTTCGTGAAGAAATTACTATAACAGCAAACAGCGGAGGTAAAACTTGTGTTCTTACGCAAGATGATTTTTCGTTTGACTCAAACCTTTCAGATGTTCTGATACAGGCATATCATTTCAGCCGCGGCGAACTGCAAACGCCTACCGTTGAAACCGTTTCAAACGGAAATACAACCGATTTTAAAATATCTACCGCAATAAACTCAAATTCCATTGACAACGCCGTAAAAAAAGCCGCAAAAGAATTTGATGTTCCTCCCGTAAACGCTCACGTTAAAAAATTCGATCCCAACGCTAAGGAAAAGTTTACATACGCGGACGGTTCAAACGGATTTCTTGTAGATCAGAACGAACTTAAAAATGACATAAAGCAAATTCTTGCACAAGACGAAAAAGTCGGTTCATTTTCAATTGAAGCAAAAGAAGCGAAATATAAAATTTCTCTTGCCGACGTAAAGGCAAACACAAAGCTGATTGCTTCCCACAGAACAACGGCAGCCAACGTTTATGCTTCAAACGAAAATATGAAGCTCGCAATAAGAGCCGCAAGCGGTACCGAAGTAAAACCGGGAGAAATATTTTCATTTAACGAAATGACAGGCGACACAACGAACGGATCCGAACACACTTATCCCAACGGAGTAACGGGCAGTTACGTTCCGTCAACGGCAATTGTAAGCGGCAGATACGAGCAGCAATATGGCGGCGGCATCTGTCAGGCATCAACAACTCTTTACAATTGCGCTTTGAAAGCGGATATGGAGCCTGTTGAACGCCACGCTCATCAGTTTCCATCTTCTTATGCCGATTATGGACTGGACGCAACCGTGGATTACGGCAATCTTGATATGAAATTTAAAAACACAAAGGAATATTCGGTATTTATTGCAACTTATATATACGACAGCAACGGCGACGGTCTTGACGAACTCAATGTTGAAATGTATGGACCGATTTCTACCGAGTATGACGAAATAGTTCCCGTAGGTTGGGTATATTATGCCGGTGACTACGGTTATGGTGCAAAGGGTGCCAAGGTCTACTTTAAAAACGGCAAGGAAGTTAAACGTGTATTGCTTCCCGCAGGCGATTACGACTATCAATATGACTCTTACTCTTCGGCGCTTTCTATGATACCGGGAGATCCCGACAACGGACCGTCGGTTTCGCCAACCGGAACGGAGCCTACAATTTACTCTCCAAACGGATGCGGAAGCTGCGCCCCGATAAAATACGGAACGGCGGCGGCTGTTCTCAGCGGAGCTATGACTTCCGGCGGAACAGGACCAACCACCAACGGCTCGAACAACAACAACAAACAAGAAGAGTCAAGCAAGCCGGTAGTAACTGTTACCACACAGAACGGAGAAAGTTCTTCCTCAAGCGATTCAAAGCCTGAAGAAAGCGACGACAGTTCCGATTCGGAAAACTCTAAAACAGAAAGTTCGGACGAATAAAAATTATCATACAAAATACCGCACTGCACATTTACGCAGTGCGGCATTTTTTTATTATTAAGGTTAAAGGCTTGACCGAAACTTTTGACTATGGGTACATAAACTTACGCCGCGCGAATGTACCTATCTCTTGCAGTACGAGCGAACGGAGTGAGCGACAGCGCGAATCGCCTGCGCCGGCTCGGCGCCTTGACCGAAACTTTTGACTATGGGTACATAAACTTACGCCGCGCGAATGTACTTATCGTTTGCAGTACGAGCGAACGGAGTGAGCGACAGCGCGAATCGCCTGCGCCGGCTCGGCGCGTTTTCGCCCGCCTTTTTCAAAAGGCGGCAGGGTCAAGGGACAGCGTCCC
>CANQBK010000130.1 GCA_947589485.1 uncultured Clostridia bacterium
ATGTTCTTTTGATGATGAATTTTTGTCAAGCGTTATTTTTAACAAATTTTCATAATTCTTTCATGCGGTTGCCCTGTAATATCAACAAAAATGTATTGACTTTTTTAATAAATAGTGGTAATTTAGATATGTATTAGTGTTTAGAATTCATACTTGATTTATTGTTTTGATTACATAATTGTGATTATGTATTTATTGAGAATGGTGGTGCTTATTTTGGAAGAAAAAATAAATGAGCTATATGAAACAGGATGCGATTATCTCTATGGGAGAAAAGGAGTAAAAAAAGATTATACTGTAGCATTTGATTATTTATTCAAAGCAGCACATCAGGAGCATCCATCGGCTATGAACTTATTAGGTTATATGTACGAAAATAAACTAGTACTTTCTCAACCTCCTAGAGATAATTTACATGAAGCATTTTCTTGGTACGTTCTTAGTGCAAATCAAGAGATGCAAACAAATTCTAGTACAGTTACCGCTAGATACAATGTTGCAAGAATAATTGCGGAAAATCCAAATATTAATGGAAAATCATCAGAAGATATAGAATTTGCATTGAAATTGATGATTTCTGTAAGTGGAAAACTAACCTATAAGGATTATTACTTTGCGTGGTGTAAGTATATATTGGGGGTTATTCTTCTAACTTATTACAAAGATTACTCAAATGCCTTTGATGCATTCTTTCTTGCTGCTGTTGGTGGTTCAAAAATAGATAACGATATTCCTGAAGCTTGGCACAATTTGGGTTTTATTGCTGAAAATGAAAAAAGCCCCGATCAACAGTTTAATGGAATAACAGTGGCTATAGGGTTTTATGAAAAAGCTGCGCTTTTGGGAATAGTTGAATCAATGGATTCCTTAGGAAGGCTATATGCAATTAGAAAACAGTATCATGAAGCGATAAAATGGACACAAATGGCTGCTAATAAAGGATATGAACCCTCAATAAAACGGTTGAAATAGTTAAAGTTATTAAAATGGTTTGGATGATTAAGAATCGATAAAATTCATTTTTTAGATATGTTACACTATTGATTCTGAAAAGATTTGGAGTGATGATTATCAATATTTAAGGACAGTGACGGTATTGAAATGAAAGAGAGTTTATTTAATATTAGTAAACAACATGATGACAATTCCCATTAGGTTTATAATACATTAACAACTGCTGTTGTTATACTTGATAACAAAAAATATAATCGCTTTTTGGTCAACACATATATGACAATAATGATCATGATTTTGTTGATCTTTTAGAAATGGTTTTTATTGATGATAACTTTGATGAACTAAGTTATCTTAAAGAATTAAGAGATATGGTGTTCTGTCCAATAGCAAGATTGCTGATATTATGATTGCACCTACAATGGATTGTAGCGCAAGGTATTATTATTGCTTTTAGCATGGATGTCATCATGACAAAATGAATTTAGAAATTGCAGATGCAGTCATTCAATTATAACAGAAAATTGGAATCATGATTTGTCTAATGTAAACTTGTTTTGTGGGGAATATCTAATGGCACCTGATGTTATTAGTTATATCTCAAATGGTCTGAAGAAAAATGTAGTTAATTATATTTCTAGAATTAATACTAATGGCTATTACTTGACAAAAGATATAATTGTAGGTTTGTCAATGATGTGTTACACATTTTTAGATAACATTAGTTTCACCAGTCTCAAAGAAGTGATTGATAGCCTTACGAGGAGATTGCCAATGGAGAGGACGCATAGGAAAGTATTATATTTTCTGCTGTGAACAGCATCTTTTCTGTAAGAGCGTTCCACTTTTCCATTGTGTCTTGGAGTGTACGGTCGAATGAGCTTGTGTCTAATACCAAGTTCTTTCAACCGAATCTCAAACATGGTGAAATCATTTTCTTTTAAAAGCCTTTTCGTAAACTCACAGCCATTATTAGTCTAAATACATTCCACCTTGAATGGTAACGCCTTGAGCATATGCCCAATAAAAATTGTTGAAGAATAACTGTTATGTTCTCTGAAAGCTTCTATATATCTGAATCTTGAGTATTCATCAATAGCAGTATATTGAGAAAAACTTTCCCCTTTTACTTCTCCTATTAAACAAGCAGAAGGAACGAATTTTACATCTGCCTGCACTCGTTGTCCGGAATATTGTATTTTCTCATAAGGTTTAGGAATGTATTTGGGGTTAGGAAGTGTTTTCCTTGGTTCTCTAAGCTTACGAATCATACGGTAAAGTCCGGTTATACTTCGGCTGTATCCCTTTTTTCGCAGTTTTATGCAGAATACTATAAGCCCGGCATGAGGGTTTCTTCTTCTCATATCCTTTATTAGCTTTATTTCATCCTCTGTATGCTGATTAGGATGGTGTATGGATCTATGTAATCGATCTGCAAGAGATCCAAATGTACTGTCATACCGTTTTTTCCAGAAGTAAATGTATTGCCGTGTGACGTTATACTTGATAGCTGCCTTTGTTACACCATATTTCTCGGATTATTTCAGGTTTTTTGAATGAGTAAACAAATTGTTAATGAATAAAATAGATAGATATGATATACTCGTATAGAGGTGGTCATATCATGAAAAAATTAAGTTTAATGGAAGTGTTGGAAGGAATATAAGATACAAGAAGGAGCCGAAGTGTAATATATCCGTTACACAAAGCATTGATAATCATGCTTCTCGCGATAATATGCGGAGCAACGTCGTATGCAAAGGTAGAGATGTTCGGAAAAAGTAAAAAAGAATTGTTAGGAACATTTTTAGAATTGGAAAATGGGATACCTGATGCTTGTACATTCCGAAATATTATAAAAGAAATAGATACTCAAAAACTTCATACTCTATTCTGTGAATGGATGAAAAGTGTAGCAAATGAATTGTATGGTGTTGTTGCAATAGACGGTAAACAGGCACGCAGAACCAAAGATGCAAAAAAACGACCGTTTCATGTAGTAAGTGCATTTTCAGCCGAGTATGGTCTTGTACTTGGTCAGTTAGCTTGTGAAGAAAAGAGTAATGAAATAACGGCAATACCAAAACTTCTGGAGATATTGGAGATTAAAGGCTGTATCGTAACGATAGATGCAATGGGTACACAAACAAATATTGCAAAATCCATAATTGACAATGGAGCGGATTATATTCTTGCATTAAAAGAAAATCAAAAAACACTTTACAATGAAGTAAAATTATACTTGGACGATATAAAACAGGAAAAAAAGCTGCTCGAATCAGAGAATTACTGTAGAACAGTTGATAAAGGACATGGCAGAATTGAAGTCAGAGAATGTATTATTTCTGAAGAAATAGGTTGGCTTCAAAATAGAACAGATTGGTCAAATCTTCATGGGATTGGTGCGATTCATTGTACGGTCGAGAAAAGTGGTGTCACTTCAAAACAAAGTCATTATTTTATTTACAGTTGTAAAGGTTTAAATGCAAAACAAATCATGAAATACAAACGAAGTCATTAGAGTATAGAGAATAATCTGCACTGGGTATTAGATATGGCTTTCAAAGAGGATGAAAGTAGAACAAGGAAAGATAATTCTGCTGAAAACTTTAATGTAATACGACAAATTGTTTTTAATATATTAAAGAGTGAAACAAGCTTCAAAGGTGGCATTATCGATAAACAATTTAAGTGCCTGCTTGATTCATCCTATCTTAACAAAATTCTTGTTAATTGGTTTTGTTCATAAATTTTTTCTCATTCAAAAAACCTGACACAAGAGCCAGGGCAACCGCATTTACTTTTTAAAGGAAAAAGAATAAAATAAAGATATGAAGATAGAAGATTTAAAAAAGAAATACAAAATATCACGGAGCCGAGGAGAACAAGTCACGGAAACACTCGCCATAAGCTTGAAGATATAATAATCATAGGACTGTGTACAGTTATATGCGGAGGAGAAGATTATTCCGATATGGA
>CANQBK010000131.1 GCA_947589485.1 uncultured Clostridia bacterium
GCTTGCGGATTCCAAAGGCGGAGCCTTTGGCGGGTTTTTAAGGGCGGAGCCCTTAACTGCGCAGTGCCTGCGCTGTCAATTCGCGTTGTCGCTCACTCCGTTCGCTCGTACTGCGAACGATAAGTACATTCGCGCGGCACAAATTTATTTTAGCCATAATTAAAAGTTTCGGTCAAGCCTTTAACTGTCATTTAATGTACAAATAAATTAATTCCATAGGTTTTATTTGTTATATTTTTGTTTAAAATAAACTAATTGTTGGGTTTAAGTTTGTAAGAAAGTACAACCGTAAAAGTTTAAAAAAATATTTATTTTATGAACGAAAAATGATATAATAACATTGAATTTCAGCAGTGTCGAAAGGCAAATTTACCTGCTGAACAAAGCAAAGGAGAATAGTACTATGAACGCAAAGAAACTTTGTAAGCGCATCATAGCCTCTGTTATCACTGCCATGTTGGTTATCGGCTGTTTTGTCATACCGACCGTATTTGTCGGTGCCGCCAACGAGGTAACGGTTAATATCCATTATTTGCGTGATGACGGTGCATACGCTGACTGGGATGTTTGGGCGTGGGCCGACGGAATGGACGGCGCAGGCTACACATTTACCGATTCCGGCGATGAAAGAGGCGCTGTTGCAACAATTAACATCAAGGAATCCACTCCGCAGTTGGGATTCATTATAAGAAAACCCGACTGGAGCCAAAAGGATCCCGATCCGGATCGTTTTGTCGATCTTAGCTCGGTAGTTTCGGGCACGGTTGATGTTTACTGCAAAACAGGTGTGGAAGAATTTGAAGTGGATTACACCGGAGCATTGATGGGCTTAAAGCTCAAAAGTGCGGAAGCAACTTCAAGAACCGATATTCAGTTCACATTTACGATTGCCCCCGAAAGCGGCGATACAATAACAGTCGATGACTTTAAAATCGTAAGTGCGGGCGGTGAAAATGTAGAGATTGATTCCCTTAATATCACGGGTACAGACGGTACAATAACTACTGCAACCGAACTTGATTATACAAAGGAATATACAATTTCATTCAGAGATACCGCAATCAAACTGGTAATGCCGGACTACTTCTCTTCTGAAGAGTTTGAATCACAATATACTTATGACGGCGACGATCTTGGCGCAGTTTACACAAAAGAAAAGACTTCTTTCCGTGTATGGGCTCCTACGGCAAGCAAGATAGAACTTAACATCTACGATGAGGGCAACGGCGGCGAACCTACGCAGGTCGTTACGATGACATCTGATGTAAAGGGTACTTGGGTTGCAACTGTAAACGGTGACCTTAACAAAAAATACTATACTTACAACGCTTACTTTGACGGCGTAACAAATAAGGATATTGTCGATCCTTATGCAAAATCAGTAGGCGTTAACGGTGCAAGAGGTCAGATATTGGATATGACCTCGACAGATCCCGAAAACTGGAACAGTGACGAAAGAGTTACTTATGACAATGTTACGGATATGGAAATATATGAAGCTCATATAAGAGATTTTTCCATTGACGAGGATAACGGCATAACAAACAAAGGTAAGTATCTTGCCTTTACTGAAAGAGGAACGAAAGATGTTTCGGGCGTTTCAACAGGTGTGGATCACCTTGTAGATCTTGGAGTTACATCTGTACATATCCTTCCTTCTTACGACTTTGGTTCTGTTGACGAAACAAAGCTCGATACAGCTCAGTATAACTGGGGTTACGATCCCGTTAACTACAACTCTCCCGAGGGTTCGTATTCAACCGATCCTTACCACGGTGAAGTAAGAGTTAACGAATACAAGCAAATGGTTAAGGGACTCCACGATGCCGGTCTTGGCGTTATTATGGACGTTGTTTATAACCATACATATAACACACAATATTGCTTTAATCAGCTTGTTCCGGGTTACTTCTACCGTCCCGGTTCAAACGGTTCGGGCTGCGGCAATGATGTTGCATCTGAACGTACAATGGTTCGTAAATTTATTGTTGATTCCGTAGCTTATTGGGCTTCGGAGTACCACCTTGACGGTTTCCGTTTTGACCTTATGGGTCTTATTGATGTTGATACAATGAATGCAGTCCGTGCGGCTGTTGATAAAATTGATCCGTCAATCATTATCTACGGTGAGGGCTGGACTCTCACAACAAGCGTAACAAAGAGCGGTGTTCAGCTCGCAACGCAAAAAAATTCGGCACTTACACCCGGAATCGCTTATTTCAGCGACACTATCCGCGATATGGTAAAGGGAAGTGTATTTGACGCTGCCGAAAAAGGATATGCAAATGGTGACAGCAAGCACTACAAGGCTATTATAAGCACTGTTCAGTATTCAAAATCTTGGTCGGCGTCACCTTTACAGACAATAAACTATGCAGACTGCCACGACAACCTTACGCTTTGGGATAAGATAAGATCTTCAAACGCTGAGGACAGCGAAGCAGATCAGATTCGTCAAAACAATTTGGCTGCGGCAATTATTCATACCGCACAGGGTGTTCCGTTCATTATGAGCGGTGAGGAATTTCTCAGAACAAAGACGAAAGATGACGGCACATTTGATCATAACAGCTACGCATCTCCCGATTCAGTAAACCTTCTTGATTATTCGAGAGTTGCGGACTATGAAAATGTTTACAATTATTACAAGGGACTTATTGAGTTTAGAAAAGCTCATCCCGCATTCAGAATGACAACCGTTGAGGACGTTGAAAATCATTTCCACAGCGCACTTGACAACACCGAAGAAGGCGTAGCCGCATTTACTCTTGACGGCGGCGTAAACGGAGAAACAGCCGAACAGCTTATGGTAATTTACAATCCGCTTTCGACCGATACGACCGTTACTCTTCCCGAGGGCGATTGGAAAATTTATGTAAACGACACAACCGCAGGCACAGATGTTCTTGGTACGGCAACAGGAACAGTTACTGTTCCGAGAATTTCGGCAATGGTTCTTGCCATTGACAATGGTCAGCCCGTTAATCCTGACGAGCCGAGCAATCCGGACGAGCCAAGCAATCCCGATGAGCCGAGCAATCCTGATGAGCCGAGTAATCCCGATGAGCCGAGTAATCCCGGTGAATCGAGCAATTTCGATGAATCGAGCGATTCCGGTAACGTAAACGGCACAACGTCACAAGATACAAGCACAGCTTCAAAGTCTGACGTTGTTTCATCGGTTACTTCCACTACGACAACAGTTACAACAAGTACCACAACTTCAACCGTGACGATAGACGGAGGAGTTGTTTCGACAGGAAACGAATCGACTGCTGTTGTTATATTCTTTGTAATACTTGCGGCTGCCGGATTTACGGTATTCAGCTTGTATACGTCAAACAAAAAAGCGAAATCACATAAGTAATTATTATTTATAATGATTTAATTGTGATATTAAAGACCTCCTATGTCAAATAACATTTGGCATAGGAGGTCTTTGCTTTGTAAATGATAGTTAACTGCTCCGGCGCCGAGCCGGCGCGGGCGATTCGCGGCGCAGTGCCTGCGCTCTCAATTCGCGTTGTCGCTCGCTCCGCTCGCTCGTACTGCAAGCGATAAGTACGTTCGCGCGGCGTTAGTTTTTTTACCCAAATTAAAAGTTTCGGTCAAGCCTTTTCAAAGGCTTGCGGATTCCAAAGGCGGAGCCTTTGGCAGGTTTTTAAGGGCGGAGCCCTTAACTCTCATTTTTTAATTATATTAACTTATGCCGCGTCAAAGCATTTATTGTTCGAGTTAAGAGTGAGCGGAGCGAACGACTTCGCGAATCGGGGGGCGCAGGCACTGCGCTAAGGGCAACGCCCTTAACTCTCATTTTTAAGAAAAAGAAAACAAAAAATTACGGGGAACCCCTTGCGTGGGTTCCCCACCGAAAAACAGTCCACCGG
>CANQBK010000132.1 GCA_947589485.1 uncultured Clostridia bacterium
TACGAGGGTTTCTAAGCATACATATTCTATTTGTCCTCTGTTTTCTACGTTCTTTTCCAGCATTTTCATCACCATATCTATTATACCATAAATACAGCAAAAAGCCCAGCTTTTGCTGAGCTTTTTCGACAGGCTGGGGGACCGTATTAAAACGGTCCCTTTTGTTTGATATATTAAATATCGTCTGTTTTTTCTTTACTGTCAGAATTTTTGTCGGATTTCTTTTTTGATTTTTTGTCATCTTTGGAATCCTTGGAATCTTTATCGTCCGACTTTTTCTTTTTTGTGTCCTTAGGCTGTTTTTCGGGAGTGTCAACAGAAGAAATTGCCCACTTTTTAAATCTCATTCGAGTTTTGTCACTGCCTGTTTCAAGAACGAATGTTTCGTCATCGTCCCTTATGGCGATTATTTTTCCGACAATTCCGCCTATTGTAGTAATATCATCACCTATTTCTATATTGTTCCGCAGCTCTTCCTCTTGCTGTTGTCTTTTTTTCTGAGGGCGAAAAAATACGAAATATGCCGCAACAATAATTACGACCCACAAACCGATTGTAGCAACCATTTGCCAAACGTCTCCGCCCTGAGCCTTTGTATTTACAGTATCAAGTAATTCAAAAAACATTTTCCTCTTCCTTTCAAGAATCAATATTATTAATTATAACAATTTTGAAAATTTGTTTCAAGTGTCAATGTTTATATTCTCTTGTCAAGAATAGGAATATATTTGGTATAAAATTTATCAAACGTATCATTTTCAAGCGACTCCCTTATGCGCATAAGCAGTGTATTGTAAAAGTACACATTATGGATCACGCACAAGCGCATCGCAAGCATTTCACCGCTTTTAAAAAGATGACGTATGTATGCCCTTGTAAAGTTTTTACATACGGGACAATCACATTCCGTATCTATCGGACTTTCGTCCAAAGAATATTTTTCGTTCATCATATTGCGGCGTCCGCTCCATGTAAAAACATTTGCGTGGCGTGCGTTTCGAGTAGGCATAACGCAGTCGAACATATCTATTCCGCGCCTGACCGCTTCAAGAATGTTTACCGGCGTTCCCACTCCCATAAGGTATCTTGGTTTATCTTTTGGCATATATTCTTCGACAACGTCAATTATATGGTACATTTCCTCCGCGGATTCACCAACAGCAAGTCCTCCGATTGCGTAACCGTCAAGGTCAAGTTCGCTTATGCGCTTTATGTGTTCTATCCTTATATCGTCATAGGTTGCCCCTTGGTTTATTCCAAACAGCATTTGTTTTGGATTTATTGTTGTTTCAAGAGAGTTAAGCTCCCGCATTTTATCCTTACAGCGGCAAAGCCACCGATATGTCCTGTCGCATGAGCGTTTAGTGTAGTTATATTCGGCAGGATTTTCAATACACTCATCAAAAGCCATTGCGATTGTTGACCCGAGGTTTGACTGTATGGTCATACTTTCCTCCGGTCCCATAAATATTTTATGTCCGTCTATATGAGATGAGAACGTCACGCCCTCCTCTTTTATATTCCTTAACTTTGCAAGTGAAAAAACCTGAAAACCTCCGCTGTCGGTCAAAATAGGTCCGCTCCATCGGGTAAACTTATGCAGTCCGCCGAGTTTTTTTACGTTTTCGTCACCGGGTCTTAGGTGAAGATGATATGTATTGCAAAGCTGAACTTGACATCGAAGCTCTTTAAGGTCGAGTGCAGACAGTGCGCCCTTTATTGCGCCGCAGGTAGCCACATTCATAAAAGCGGGAGTTTGCACAACCCCGTGAACGGTATGAATTTCACCGCGTCTTGCTCTGCCTTTTTGTTTTATGAGTTTGTACATATTTTATAAATACACTCCAAAAGTTATTAATTGTTTTT
The DNA here is from genome assembly GCA_947589485.1 of uncultured Clostridia bacterium. Lineage (GTDB taxonomy): Bacteria > Bacillota > Clostridia > Oscillospirales > Acutalibacteraceae > UBA1213. The sequence continues at coordinate 1,867 of CANQBK010000132.1, forward strand.
CGAGCTGTCGGTTTCTTCTTTCGATTCTGCTATTTTTTGTTCTGCGGCTTTTTGCTCTGCGGCTTTTTGTTGTGCGGCTCTTTCCTCCGCAATATATTTCTGTCTTTCCTCTTCGGTTGTAAATGGCAGAGGATTATCATTGCCGTCAACAAGAGCAGTAAGATTGTTGTCGGTTATTACCGCAACTGTACCTATCGGCATTTGAAGAACTCTTAGTGCTTCGGTGCGGAAATTGAGAAATTGATAGCTCGGAATTTTTTCGTATTCGTCAGAGCTGTGGTTTTCCTCATTCGGGTCATTAAGAAGTCCGAAATACCAACCCGAGTCGCCGTTTTTTGTCGGCTCGGTTCTGCTTAAATAAACTTCTTTTGCATTGATTGCCTCTTTTAGAACCAGAACGGTATCTTTAAAAGTAACGGCTTCAGGCTTAGAATTTGATTTTTGAACGGCTTCCATCTGCATATTTTGTACAAGAAGTGAAACAGTTACATTATCGCTTTTGTCCTTAAGAGGATCTTTTTTATAGTCGGACGTTTGAACGACCCAAAACTTATCGCCGTTTTCTTCTTTTCTTTCATCTAAAAAAAAGTAAGCCCAACCAAAGCACATAACAAACCGACCGTTAAAAATATCAGCCTTTGTGCTTATCTGAGCAAGCGTTTTAAGAATTGCTCCCGCCGCATTTTTCAGCGGAAAATCCGAATACATTCTTACCAAATGATCTTTAATTGTAGTTTCAAAAGTAATCATACTTAAACAACATCCTTTCAAACCGTTTCAGTCATAATATTTTTGTTGCTTGCAGAGCGTTCGTGATTTTACCTGCAAGCGACGTTAGATAACTGTTTTAATTGACAAGTATAGAATTTATTTTATAACAGTTTAATTTTTTTGTCAATGATGATATACAATATTTATTCATAAGTAACAAAGCGTATAAGTGGTAAATTCTTTATCGAACAATCAAAATGTATGTAAAGACAGTCATTTTGTTCTGCAACAAAATGATATTTATTTATCATTGTTTTTTGCATTTTTCATACCCAGTTTATATGCTGAAAAAACAATAACTGCTGCAACTATTATTGCTCCCATAAAAACAAGAAAATCATTTTGACCGAAATCATTTTCTCTGTTTTCGCTCAAACTGTATTCTCCGGAGCTTTGTTTGTCGTAAACGGTATTTTCACGCGACAATACTTCCGTTTTACTTTCGACGTCGGACGGTTCATAATTGCTTATTGACTGACTGTACGATTCTGAACGTGGGAAAGAGCTGTTTCTTGAAAAGCTGTTTTCCGTATTGTCGGACGATTCTGCGGACATACTTGCCGAGGCTACATTTCTTATATTTGATGTACTTCCGTTGTCGGTAACAGTGAGAGAAGCCTCAATTGCATCGGCGCACAAAAGCGGTGCGGTGTTTATATCACAGCCGTCAAGGAAATCAGCATAAAACTGATATTGAGAAGGCTGGTTGCTCACGGGGGCGAAATGCAGTTTTATTGTTTTATCTGCCGAATTTTGGTCACACGTTCCGAAAACCATAAGTATGTTTCCACTGCGGTCGTTATATTTAAACAAATCGTTTTGCTTTTTATCTTCGCATATTATGTTTTTAAGATTTAACGAGCCGCAGTCATACTTAAAATTTAAGTTAAAAGCACCCGGAGCGGAGTCAAAGTGGATTTTCAAATAAACGTAAAACTCTTTACCGGGCTTTATGTTGCTGTCCGATAAAAAATCCATTTTTGTATTTTCGCCTACGGCATATCCGCCGATTGAAAAACATACTGCGGCACACACAACAAATAAAAATACAATAAATTTCTTTATCAACTTTCAATCCTCTTTTCTGTAATTATAAACGAAAATTAAGGGCTCCGGCGCAGTGCCTGCGCAGTTAAGGGCTCCGCCCTTAAAAACCCGCCAAAGGCTCTGCCTTTGGAATCCGCAAGCCTTTGAAAAGGCTTGACC
>CANQBK010000133.1 GCA_947589485.1 uncultured Clostridia bacterium
GTGCCCGCACTGTCAATTCGCGTTGTCGCTCACTCCGTTCGCTCGTATTGCAAGCGATAAGTACGTTCGCGCGGCGTAAGTTTATTTTAGTCAGAATTAAAAGTTTCGCTCAAGGCGCAGGCACTGCGCTATACCGTATAATAAACAGTTGACAAAAGAGGTGCCGCAGATTATTATATTATTATGATAAAATGTAATTAGGGGATATTACCGTGAAAACATTAAGTGAACGATTTTTGAACTATTCTTATAAGTGTTCATACTCTTTGGTATGGATAAAACATTTGTGCAACCATTCGCGGTAATTTCCGAATAAACCTATATTGTATATTTTTGGTTTTTGACGGAATCTGCAATGGATTCCGTTTTTTATTATTTTAATTTATGGGAGGATTTTAAGATGATTATAGTATTAAAGCCGAATGTACCAAAGGAACAAATTACACTCTTTAAGACAACGCTTGAGGAAAACTACAATCTTACCGTGAATACATGGATAGGTGTGGAATCGACCGTTTTGGGTCTTATCGGTGACACAACAAGCATAGATGAGGATTGGATAAGCGCTCAGGACGTTGTGGAAAGCGTTAAGCGTGTTCAGGAGCCGTACAAAAAGGCAAATCGAAAATTTCACCCCGACAATACCGTAATAGAGTTTCCGTCGGGCGTTAAAATAGGTGATGGCAGTTTGTGCATAATGGCGGGACCTTGCTCGGTTGAAAATGAGGAACAGATAAATTATGTTGCTCAGAGAGTTAAAAAAGCAGGCGCGGCATTTTTAAGAGGCGGTGCGTTTAAACCGAGAACTTCGCCGTATTCGTTTCAGGGTCTTAGAGCGGAGGGTCTGGACCTTTTGAAAGGGGCAAGAAAAGCAACGGGACTTCCTATTGTTACAGAAATTATGAGAGTATCTCATATTGATATGTTTGAAAGTGTTGATATTATTCAAGTTGGAGCAAGAAATATGCAGAATTTTGAGCTTCTGAAAGAACTTGGAAAAATTGACAAGCCTATACTTTTAAAACGCGGACTTGCAAATACAATTGAAGAATGGATTATGAGTGCAGAATATATTATGGCTGGAGGAAACAATAAGGTTATTCTTTGTGAAAGAGGTATAAGAACTTACGAAACAGCAACAAGAAACACACTGGATCTTTCGGCTGTTCCCGTTATTAAAAAGCTGTCGCATCTCCCCGTTATTGTGGATCCGAGCCATGCAACGGGAAAAGCATCGCTTGTGGAGCCGATGGCGCTTGCGGCTGTTGCGGCAGGAGCCGACGGACTTATGATTGAAGTACACAATGACCCGAAACATGCTTTGTCGGACGGCGCACAGTCGCTTACTCCCGACAAGTTTGACGAGGTTGCAAGAAAGGTTTTTGCCCTTAAAAAAGCCTATGACGGAATAATGTCTGATGAGTGATAATTATTTATCATTTGACGGAACAGGTATTTTATGGGTGTTTTACTGTTTTTGATATAAATATTTATCGAGCGCCGTAAAATATCCGTTTTAACAACCGCCGATATGATACTGTTTGCGGTACGGCTGATATTATTTACCGCAAATATACCGTGCGTATTGTCGTACTTTGGCAAAGCTCCGAGTATGTATTTGTCGGAGTACGCTGTCGAATTTAACGGTATAAAATATATTCTGTCGAGCGGAAAGAAAGTTGGGGTAAAGGATATGGATATTGTTGTTGTGGGACTGGGAATAATCGGCGGTTCTATGGCGAAGGCTATAAAAAAATATACTGACAGCCGTGTTTACGGTATTAACAGAAGTCCTTTGCCGATTCAAAAAGCAATGGAATGTGGCGCAATAGATGAAATAGGAAGTCCCGACACATTAAAAAAAGCGGATATTGTCATAATGGGTACATATCCTGAGGCGGCGGTTGATTTTGTCAGCAAAAATGCGGATAAAATCAACAAAGACTGTATTGTTATAGATACGTCGGGGATAAAATCAAAAATTTGTCCTCAGATGTCAAAAATCGCCAAAGAACACGGTTTTACTTTTGTCGGATTTCACCCGATGGCGGGTAAGGAGAAAAACGGGTTTGATGTGTCGGACGCAGATTTGTTTATAGGAGCAAATGCGATAATTATTCCCTGCGATGCTCCGCACAGTGCTGTTGACAAAATTGTGGGTCTTGCGAAAAAACTCGGATTCGGTTCTGTTGTATTTGCAGAGCCTGAGGAACACGACAAAATGATTGCGTTTACTTCTCAGCTGCCGCACGTTATTGCGTGTGCATACGTTTTCAGTCCGAATTGTGTAAGGCATAAAGGCTTTTCGGGAGGCAGTTACCGTGATGTTTCCCGTGTTGCGAACATTAACGCAAAGTTATGGTCGGAGCTTTTTATAGAAAATAAACAGCCGCTTGTTGAAGAAATAGATACTCTTATATCGAATCTTAACGAGATAAAGAGGGGAATAGAGGCAGGCGACCGAGAGGAACTGGAAAACATACTGCACAGGGGCAAGGTTATAAAGGAGGCACTCGGAGAATGAGAAAAGTTCAGGTAAGAACGGGAAAACCTTATGAAATAATTATAGAGGACGGGATAGTTTCCAAAGCGGGAGAATACATACGGTCTTTGACAAAAGCTATGCGTGCCGTTGTTGTTAGCGATACGAATGTTGCGCCGATTTATGCGGAAAAAGTGCTTGGTTCGCTTAGAGAAAACGGTTTTGAGGTATCGCTGTTTGTTTTTGAGGCGGGAGAAAGTTCCAAACGGCTTGCGACAATAGAAAAAATGTATAAGCATTTTTTTGAGCATAACATAACAAGGACAGACATTGTTGTTGCGCTTGGAGGAGGCGTTACTGGAGATATGGCGGGTTTTGCCGCCGCAAGTTATCTTCGGGGCATATATTTTGTGCAAATTCCGACGAGCTTGTTGTCACAGGTGGATTCCTCGGTAGGCGGAAAAACAGGTGTTGACCTTGAAACGGGAAAAAATCTGGTTGGAGCTTTTTGGCAGCCTATTGTTGTTCTTATTGACCCGAAAACACTTGACACACTTCCCGAAAAGTTTTATACCGACGGTTTGGGAGAAGTTGTCAAATACGGCTGTATCAGGAGTAAAACGCTTTTTGAGCGGCTTGAAAAAGAAAATGCCAAAGATTTTATTCGTGATATTATTTTTGAATGTGTATCTATTAAGCGTGATGTTGTTGAAAAAGACGAGTGTGACAAAGGTGAACGTGCAATATTGAATTTTGGTCATACATTTGGTCACGCACTTGAAAAGCTGAATAATTACAAATTTATTACACACGGAGAAGCTGTATCTGCGGGTGCCGCAATTATAACACGCATATCCGAGGAAAAGGGGCTTACCGAAAAAGGAACCGCAAAGCGTCTTGAATTACTTCTTGAAAAGTATGGATTACCGTGTAATAGTGATTTTTCTCTTTCGGATATTGTCAAGGCTACAAGAGGGGATAAAAAGAGTACGGGCAACGGTATAAACTTTATACTGTTAAAGTCGGTCGGAGAATGTTATATAAAAAAGTTGAATACAGAGGATTTTGAGGAATTTTTCGGCTTATAATGTGCCGAGCCGGCACGGGCGCAGTGCCTGCGCTGTCAATTCGCGGCGCCGAGCCGGCGCAGGCGATTCGCGGTGCGGTGCCCGCACTGTCAATTCGCGCTGTCGCTCACTCCGTTCGCTCGTACTGAAAACAAAAAGTACATTCGCGCGCAATAAATTTATGTACCCAAAATTAAAAGTTTCGGTCAAGCCTTTTCAAAGGCTTGCGGATTCCAAAGGCGGAGCCTTTGGCGGCGCCGAGCCGGCGCAGGCGATTCGCGTT
>CANQBK010000134.1 GCA_947589485.1 uncultured Clostridia bacterium
TGTCCCCGCCTCCAGCCGGGAGATCAGATGCGAGGACACCGCCGAGGACACCTTCTCGCCTGAGGCTATTGTGAACCGCGATACCATCATGTCGATCCTGGCCCATCTGGAGGGCGTTGAGACGCCTGCCTTTGGCGATGGCACGGCCTGGGCCAACGCTGCGAACATCTCAGACGGCACCAACCCGGAGGGGAATTTCACCAGAGAGCAGATGGCCACGGTGATGTACAACATCGCCGGACGCCCCGATGTGGACGAGGAGACGCTGGCGAAGCTGGACAGCTTTGCAGACAAAGTGGAGATCAGCACATGGGCGGCGGACGCCATGGCATGGGCTGTGGCCAACGGCATCATGAACGGCACCGGCGCGGGGCTCAGCCCCAAGGTCGACATGACCCGCGGCCAGCTGGTCACCCTGATCAACAACATCTACTAAAACTTCAGTAATTTGCCGAACTAAGGGTCTAACCCCTCAAATTACGTTGAAATAGAAGGCTTTCAGAGCACCACAGGACTCTAAAGGCCATCACTGGGCCACACTAAAAAACCGCCGAAACCCCTGTAGAAACCCCGTATAAATCTCCGAAAAATCGTTGGTAAATCCATGCTAATCTCAAAAAAATCTAGAAAATCTCGAAAAAACCCTTGACTTTAGAACCGTGCCGTTCTATAATGAGACGGATTTTCAGAGGTTTTTCGCTGATTAAATCCGGTTTAATCGGAATTTATTTCTGAATTATTCGAGAATTTCCGATGGTTTTAATGGATTTATTTTGATTTTCGGGAGGCGGTAGCATGGGGGTACCTGAGAGCATAAGGGCAGTCGAGCGCCCCAAGGGAACCGTGGTGGTGGATAACGGTAGGGACGGGCCATACCGGTGGGCCGTCCGGAAGCTTGACTCTGTCCGCACGGTTGAGGGGAAGAAGAACCCTCAGCCGCACTGGGGCAAAGTTATCGGCCACATCATTGAAGGACATTTTGTCGAGCTCGTGGCACCAATGCACACTTTGGATGAGAATGGAAACAGGGTTATCAAGCCGGACAACGTTATGTACGGTTTTCCGGCACTAATAGGCGGACTCGTACAAGACATCAAGGAGGATCTCTTAAAAATCTTTCCGGCCCGAAGTGCATATGAGATATTGACGATTGCTACACTTCGGGTAGCTCACCCCGGTGTGTCAGATTGTATGCTGAACTATCACTACAGAAAATCCTATGTCTCACAGCAGTATCCAGGGATGCCCCTGTCTGGCAAGACCGTTCACAACCTCTTTGAGGAAATAGGTGCGAGCAAGGAGAAGCGGGGGGCCTTCTCTCTCCTCCGGCTGCAAAGGGTTTCTTCAGACCACCATATTGCAATTGACGGAATGCTGGTGCAGGATAATGGTGACGACAATGATCTGGGCAGTTATACAGGCAAGGCGAGGGTCAAGGGGCAGAAAGAAATTTCCATTCTCTATGCATACGATGTTGAACTCAAAGAACCGGTATGTGGTGAAGTTTTCCCAGGAAACTATGTTGACTCCAATGCCTATCTTCCTTTTCTTAGGGACAACCACATAACTAAAGGAATCGTAGTAGATGACAAAGGGTTCCTCCCTGATAAGATAGCAGATTACCTAGCCCAGAACCCTGATTTGCATTTTCTCACTCCAATAAAGCGGGACGATAAGCGGATTTCTAACTACGAGATGCTTGATTGGACCAAGCCAACAGGTGAATTTAATAAAATCCTCTACACCAGAAAGGCAAAGACAGAAGATGGGCACTATCTGTATGCATTCAAGGATATCAAGAGGGCCGAGGCAGAGGATGCCCTATTTGCTATACACGCCATTGAAAAAGGTAACTTTGATAAGAAAAAGCACAAAGAAAAGGAGCCTCTATTTGGCGTAATTGTTTTTGAGTCTGATCTCGATATGGAACCTGAAACAGCTTACAAAATCTATGACGAGCGCTGGTACATCGAGATGCTTTTCCGGGAGTACAAGTCTACGCTAGAAATGGATGAGACAAGAGAGAAGCAGGATTTCACAGTTATAGGATCACACTTTGTTAATATGATATCTTCAATCATAAATTCTAGAGTTCTCAATAAGATCGCTGAAACTGACTTGTTCAAAAAGAATACGTATGCAGCCATAAGAACTAGCCTTGAGGAATCTTGGAGACAAGTTGATGCGCCTGCGCCAGTTACAGATGATGAATACTGGGATCACACAAACATCGAGGATTTTGTGATCTTGGAAAAACTTGGCCTTTCTACACCGGATCCTCGAAAGCCGTTGAAGTCAAAGGGGAAACGCTCAAATGGGAAAAAAGCGGAGCAGACTGAGTCGACGAAGGGACAGAAGCAGGATGGCAGTGCACCTGGAGAAGTCTCGGCACCCAAAGCTAGCGTTGACAACGAAAAGAAAGAAAAGCGTGGCCGCGGCCGTCCCCGGATTCACCCACCGAAGGACCCCAATGCCCCGAAGGGGAAACCTGGCCGTCCCCGGATTCACCCACCAAAGGACCCCAATGCCCCGAAGGGAAAGCCTGGCCGCCCCCCAAAGGTTCAACCTGCTGCTTCCTAGCTTGATCCGGGATTCTTGTGGGCTGTGGGCCTCGGCTAAGTTCCTTAGAACTGCAAATTACCGAAGTTTTATCCAGGGGAGCACACCCCCGCTTGTTCTGCCTGTGACTCTGCCGTTACACGGTGTGGTGTGAGCGATTGCGGCTGCTTCCTACTTGCAAGAAATTCAAGAAAAAGCACGGTTAATAGTTGACTCTTCTGATCGCGTGATGTATAATACAGCATCAAAAAGAACCGATGATTGCAATAAGGTAGTTAATTAGCCAATAAATAAGTTATTAAGAGAGTTGGGAAATAAAATGGATAAAACGAATGAGCGGGCAGAACGTGTGCGTGCTCGTATCGGTGAGGCCTGGCGACTGTTTGGAACGGGAAACTGGCAGGAGGAATGATTGTGCTGCATCTGTACTTTGACTCTCTCAGCAGGCTGATGAAGCGAGAGGAGTTTATCCCATATCCCGATGACTTTTTTGATAGCGTCTGGGAGCCTGAGTGGGTAAACGACACTCTCTCAAGAGCGATCATCCACGATTTAGATCATGTTAACATGCTGGGGCGTTACAACTAAAATGGCCTGCGCCATGAGCGGATTGCGGATTGTAGATTTGTGTACGGGAACGAAAAACCTGCTGCTTTGCAGATATTATACAGGTTTGCATCGCATGACGATGATGGACAAAAAGTGCTACAAATACCTGATGGACATTGCGGACGAACGCGATGTTTATATGGGGTGCAGCGACTACTTTTTTATTCCTGACGATGATCTAAAAGGACGCGCAGTGCATTTTGTTAACACGGATCAATATGCTTCAACCTGCTCTGACTTCTATGTCTGTGTGATTGACTCCGTTGAAGAGGCTGGTGGTCTGAAATGATTGAATATGCAAGTTTGGTTACCCGCGAGGCCACATTTCATCTGGCGTACTCTGGGAAGTACTCATATCTCCTCGGGGACAGCGGGACGGGTAAGGCGTATATGGTGGATCAGTTGGGGCAGGTGCAGAGAGGGTACCTTGCAACGATGGAAGGCGGCAGGAGAATTGTGGGCGGTCCCAAAGGTATTG
>CANQBK010000135.1 GCA_947589485.1 uncultured Clostridia bacterium
ATTGCGGCAAATCTTGATACGATACATCAAAGCGGTGTTTTTGATTGTATCAGTATATATACAAGGGACAAAGGCTGTATATATTCTTCGGATATATCAGATAAAAAGCCGTCAGATGTAGAGAAAAGCATTTTGGTTGGTGAGTGGTCTGCCTATGAAAAAGATAATCTTCGTGATATAATTCAGCAAATACGAATGTTAAAGCAGAACCGGAGAGCTGGGGACTTATCAGACTATATTAAACATTCCGAAAGCCTGCTAAAAGAAATTGGTATTGCGTATAAAACTAATGAACTGGTCAAGAAGTCAGATTTGACTATTGAACAGGTTACTGCACTAAGCAAAACAACTATTCCTTTTCAATGTCAAAAAACATCTGATGGTAAATTTACAATCCTATTCAAACAATTAGATTTGGATAAAATCAATGCCACATTATCCCCTGCAACTACACAACATAAAAAAATTAATTCTAAACCGAAGCGATAACGAACAACTGAATAAGAATATTAGCCTAAAGGTAGTGTTTATAAAAGTTTGCAAACAAAATTACTGTAAAATATTGACATCAACAATTTGTTATTGTAGAATATATTTAGAGTTATTTTTAAATAGGGCGACTCGACGTCCGAAAATCGAGGACAGTGTGAGTAATTCCCTCCTTGGAGGGTTTCAGATACACTCGGTGAGGTATAAATTGCATACGTTCAAGCCGTATGCACGGTATGTAGCGGTTGCGCACGCATATTCCTACATATTGCGAGGCATATAATACACAAAGGCAATCTTTTGGCAACTGGCAGAGATTGCCTTCCGTAGGAGGCGTGAACAGAAGTACACACCCTCTGCGGAGGGCGATTCTGACTTTTAATGGTCCGAGTGACTGGAGTTGAACCAGCGGCCTCTTGAACCCCATTCAAGCGCGCTACCAATCTGCGCTACACCCGGATATGTTTATAATTTTATCATATAATAATCATTTTATCAATCGTTATTTTGCACAAACATTTGCACACATAATTGTCATAAAATTAAAATTGCTACAAATAAGACTTTTTTAAATACAAAAGCTCCGCTTTGAACGAGCAGAGCTTTTGTAAAATCGCACTAAGTTATTAATCCCGATTTATAACTATCGTATTTTTAATACTTGACATATCGCTCTCTATGTCGCGCGTTGAATCATTCCGCACAGCATAAAAACCTACATTGCGTCCATCGTCTATATCCGTATCTTCGTACACGACCTCAACAGAAGTTTTATTATCAAATGTTCCCGAAACATCTGAGCCCTTAAAAACATATCTCCACGCAAGTCCTGCCGGTTTTTCCGGATCATCACTTATTTCAAGCTCCGTAACAACATATATATACCTCGGGTCAACCATAATATTCTTGTATTTCATATAGCTGTAAGTCGTATGTTCTTTTTCAACGGTTTTCGCAAGCGGTTTTTCGTCCGCATCAAATTTAATAAGGGTATAAAAAGTTCCCGCAAGTTCTCCGCGAGTGTTTGAGCCCGTCTTTTCATATTTTTCTATCTTAAACAAAAAGTTCTGCTCTGCGTTGGTGTAATTAAGATACCCCTGTTTATCGTTGTCATTTTTCGGAGAAGCCACACCGCCGCTTTTGAATCCGTGCGGATTGTCCTTTGAATCGTAGTACAAACTGTCTATATACTTTTCGATTCTCAAAGTTGACATTTTTATGTCGGTCGTGAACACGGCATAATAAGTTTTGCTTTCAACAATATCCCCTATATTCGCATATCCTATATTCTCGGAAATTGTCAAAGCATTGCCTATGCCGTCAGGATTTTCAAACCAGCCCAAAAACTCACAGTTTTCTTTTGGATAAGATAGTACGCTGCATCCGTAAATATCACTTGCATTTGAAACAATTTCCTGATTCAAGGAAATGTTCACATTGTCCAAAATATCCTTTGCAGTTTCGGAATCAGCAGGTATACATACTGCACAGTATTTCACTGTAAAGCTGCTGCGTTCCCTATAATATACATTTATTACGTTTCTCGAAACACTGCTTACATCAACAGGATTTCCGTCCGAACCGTCCTCTACACAAATATTAATATTTACGATTTCATTGCTTACACGGTCATAAACTTTGCCGTTGTAATCATATTTGAGCGGTGCCGAGTGTTTCACGGTATTTCCAAGAATATGTGTGTCTAAGCTGTCGCCGTCCGCGAGCGGTTCAACGGGGAAATTAAATTGGGCAAGCACCGTGTTCGTGCCGCTGTCAATATATTTTATTACATACGGATAACACTTACGGTCATAATATATATCTATAACAAGGTACCCGTCTGTTTCGGAATTAACGCTGACCGTACCTGTATATGTTGTTTTGCTGTTGTTCACTTTATATCCGGTTTCCAACAACGAATCCAAATACAGGCTTTCAATATCAACAGATTCACCGTATGCCGCTTTGACGGTTTGGCTCTGGTACAGACTGTAGCTTTCGGAATCGCCAAGATTTTGTGTATAATGGTTGACCTCATAAACGGTCTGGCTGCTGTTTTCCGTATAATAGAACGTTATCACGTTTATGCCGAGTTCCTCATTTTTAGCGGCGTCTGCGTCGGTTTCTGCGGAAGCCGTAAGCACACAGGATTTAGTTACTCTGTCAACAACATAACCGCTTATATGCGGAGCCTGCTCGGATACCACACCGCTTGATGTATTTTTATCCTCTTGCGGATAACCGCTCATTTCTTCCCCCGTAGATGAGTTTATATATCTGACCCTATACCAAACCGAGGGCTTTGCAATATACTCAAAGTTATAAATATTATTTAAGTTGTCTTCGTCTATAATCAAAGAATGGCTCGGTACGGTAGGCCACCAGCCCGTTTCATATAAATCACTGCCGCTTTTTGCGCTGAATGTCTTGGTTGTCGCAACGAAAGCTGCGCCGTTTGTCGGGTCCACAATTTCTTCGTCTGTACCTTTCTTGACATACCCGACCGTATACGAAGATATTACATCTGACCGCCAGCCCGCATAGAGCTTTAAATCGCTTGTAACAGGCATTACGGAGGGGTCAAAACGTGTTTCGTTTCCGCTGTTGTCAATATAATACCAACCGGCAAATCTTGCGCCTGTCACCGGACGAGTCAATGTTCCGTCCGTCGTTTTCGGAATATCCGATGTAATAACGGTATCTCCGTATTCTACCTTAACGGTGCTTATTTCATCGTCTTTTAAGTAATATTCAAAGCTGTTATAAAAAGTGACGTTAAGCTCTATCGGCGTCCATTTTGCATATAGGACAAGACCGCCCGCCGGCATCCGGGCTACTATTATTCACCCAATAACTTATGGTTGGACATGCCCATGTTGAAAAAAACAAAACATCTCCGATTTTAACAGGGTTTGCGCTGCTGCCACTATTATCTGTCGCAATACAAGGCTCTATAATTTCAAGCGGCCAATACTCACTAATATTCTGACCGTACCTTGCTTTGACACTCCCCACGGCTAAAGCCGGGGGATTCTTGCTTCGCCGACCGTCGCCCGCTGACGCGGGTCTTACATAGTCTCCACAAGCGTTGGGTTCGGGCGTGTCCCGCCCTACCATG
>CANQBK010000136.1 GCA_947589485.1 uncultured Clostridia bacterium
GGTATAGGCATAGCACTGCGGTGTTACCTTTGCGGTAGTTTTAATTTTTATCGCTGACATTATGCCATCTCCTTTACATGCGTTTCAATAAAGTCTATCTCCTCATGCGTCAGACCGTATTTTTTGTAAAGCTGTTTGTCAATCTCTGCAACAGACTTGCTCCAATCAATGTCGGAGTTTTCGGTGAAGTCTTGGAGGGGGACATAAATCCACTTTTCAGCTGAATTATGTTGTGTAATTTTTAGTATGCCAAGCATAACCCTCGCAAATTTTGATTTTACATATTTTAAACAACCTTCCGCTTCATTTTTAGAATCAAAGCAACCTATTGACAAAAAAGTTTCCGTATGCCCGATTACGGGCAGCCCGATTACGGGCGTAGAAAGGACTTCTCCTAAAGATCCAGAACCATTCGCCGCAGGTACAAAAATTTTATATTTGTCTAAATTATCGACAGGTTTTACATAGTCTTTTTTGAACCAACGATACACACGAGAACCTTTTGAAAGACCATATATTTGAATATATTCATTATCGTCATTCGGCTTTTCGTTGGTGAATAAATCAGGGAGACGTTCAAATGAACTTGAACCAACACGGGAATCTGAAAACTGTTTCATCTCCATAGGAAACTCTTCATAAATTTTCTTTGAGAAACGATAAAGACCACGGTTATAAATGATTTTGCTGAATGATGAAAAATTCGCATGATTTTTTACTTTATGTAAAATACTATTAAGTTCCTCAAAAGCGGTGTATATCTCTATTGCACCAAAATTTTTATTTGCATCATGATATGTAATTGCAACACCGCCTTTAATATCAGTATTTGGAAATATATTTGCACTGTTTTGTTCGTGATAAAGAACTTTCAAATGTGGGTCTGAAAGCATTTTTTCATTCCATGCTTTTGGAGTGCCACCAGCATTAAACAAAAAACGAGCTGGAGTTATCAATTCGACTTTATCTGAAACTGAATAAACAGCGTCCATAAACAGATTGTAAATCGGTGGGGCGAAAGTCTTTTGTTCACCTACTGTGTTATCCTGATATGGCGGATTTCCTATAACATAATCAAACAGTTTCTTTCCCATGGTTTGCATCTCCTTTAAGTTAATAAACTTTAGAGAAACCTTGCTTCTCCAATCATATATTTTGCACGGCACTGCCTCGTGTTCGGGTGTTTGCTTGTAATCTGTGTCCGACGTATCAAAAAAAGACAGTTGCTTATATTCCTCATACGGCTTGCCCAGCGGCACGGTACCTTTCAGTCCGTCCATCTGCCATATATTTTTAGCGATTATGTTTGAAATCTGCCTAAGCAGTTTATCATCAGGCTGACGCTCCCAGCGTTCCTCATAATAATCAACAAAGGACAGCAGTAAATTAATTCTTGCGATAAGCACATTATCTCCCTGATACTCATAACCGTATGACGCCTCAAATGCACGGATAGTCCATTTCAGCCAATCGTCATAATTATCGGTGTTTTCGTTCACTATCCTTAGCTTTCTGTCAAGTATTCCTATGCGCTTTATCGGCGGTATTATAAGCTGACCTGTTGACACATCATAACGAGAAACCAGATACGGAGCTTCTCCGCAGGTAATCTCAAGTCGGCGATTGTCTACATATTGCTGCCATTTTTTGCCCTTTGGAAATTCAATTTTTCCCTCTGTGACTGTCCAAGTGCAATCGTCGTTTTCGGTATTAAATACATTTTCCCGTCCGAACCAGTCTTCGTCGCAGTGATTATTCATTTTGTTACATACCCATACGGGCGTGAAAACCTCGGCTTTTTTTCGTGTTCGCTGTGCCTGCGCCTCTTGCGACTTCTGTATTCGCGGTCGGATAATATCGGTGCGCCGAAACAGAGAGTCCTTGTTAATCTGCACCTTGTCGGTGAATCCCTCTCCCAAATCCTCGTATGTGTCTGTTGCCCAAATTATATTCTTTTTTGTCGATTTATCCTGAAGTAATATGTGCAGCACATTTAAGACAGGATAACTGCTTATGTCTATCAGTTTTTCCACAAGGTGTGATTCCTCCTTTCTTTTTGGTAATTC
This sequence comes from uncultured Clostridia bacterium, assembly GCA_947589485.1. Lineage (GTDB taxonomy): Bacteria > Bacillota > Clostridia > Oscillospirales > Acutalibacteraceae > UBA1213. The sequence goes on from CANQBK010000136.1 coordinate 2,067, forward strand.
TTATATGTATGAGTAGACTTTAATTTTCATAAATTAACAAATATCTATTCTATTATAAATCATTTGCATAATAAATATCAACACAAAAAATTTAAAGAAAAACCGGCACACACCGACAACAGAATATTTCTACTAAACGCTGAATTATGAAGTGTGTTAAAATACATAATCTCGGTATCCCATGGAAAAGTCACGGAGTATATTGACAAAAGCCGGAAAGGAATATAAGACGTGTATTTCATAAGTACGTTCGGCAAAATCTGATAGGTGTTTTGTGTAGTTTTTATAACAAATATTATGGTAAATACAAAAAGTGAAAATAAGTAAATTCAAGCGACGGATAATAGTAATAACCGTTATTTTGTTTTTGTAACCATCAGTAAAACGGTTGATAATACGGGATAAATTAAGTGAAATCACAATTAAAAAATCTTATATGAAATATTATATTAACGTGACTGTTTTTTTGAAAATTATATTATAATATATTGTAAATAATTATATATTATTGTATCAAAAGAGAATACTATTAACAATAAATATGAATAATTATTTGGAGGAATCAAAATGGAAGATTTTATAATAGGCATAGAAAAAATAAATGATTTTATAAATTATCTTAAACTGGAAGAAAAAAGTGCAAATACCATCGAAAAGTATATGCGTGACATTAAAGCATTTTGGCAATATGTAGGGACGCAGGCGGTGACTAAGGAACTAACGATAGCGTATAAGGAAAATTTGCTGTCAAATGATTACGCAGTTCGCAGTGTCAATTCTATGATAGCATCCTTAAACAGCTTTTTTACCTTTGTCGGATATGAGTATTTGAAGGTAAAGACCATTAAGGAACAGAGGCAGATTTTCTGTTCCGAAGATAGGGAACTTACAAAGGAAGAATATTTGCGCCTTTTAAATGCAGCAGAAAGCAAGGGAAACCGACGCTTAAATCTTATTTTACAGACAATATGCGGTACAGGTATTCGTGTAAGTGAATTAAAATTTATTACGGTTGAAGCGGTAAAAGCGGGAGAAGCATTTGTTTTTTGCAAGGGCAAACGCAGATCTGTATTTATTGTCAAAGCACTCAAAAAGAAACTTTTGAAATATGCCGCTAAACAAAAGATTGAATCCGGCTGTATTTTCATTACCCGAACCGGCAAGCCTGTCAGCCGTTCAAATGTATGGAGAGATATGAAGAAACTTTGTAAAGATGCAAATGTAAATCCTAATAAAGTTTTTCCGCACAATCTCCGTCACCTGTTTGCAAAAGTATTTTACAGCATAGAAAAAGATATAGCTAAACTTGCCGATATACTCGGTCACAGCAGCATCAATACAACACGAATCTATATTGTTTCAACCGGAACGGAGCACCGTCGGCGTATGGAAACAATGAGGCTTGTTATATAAAAAATGCCCTGCTTTTCAGCAGAGCAACATAATTGTCATTATGT
>CANQBK010000137.1 GCA_947589485.1 uncultured Clostridia bacterium
GTTAAAAAGCAGTGGTCATCAAATCCGCAGGATTTCTCAAATGCACCGCAGCAAACACCGCCGCCTGCACCGCAGCAAAGACCACAAAGACCACAGCGTCCGCCTCAAAATGCAAGACCTCGGCAGCAAAGACCGCAGCGTCCGCCGCAGAGAGGTATTCCTTTGGAGCCGATAGTTCAGGATAACCGTGAATTTACGCCGACAGGCGAGAGGCTTGAAAATCTTCCGCAGCAGCAGGTGCCGACAGATCCGAATTTTGATACAGATTTGTATGTTAGGAATTTACAGCATCAAATGAAAAATGATGTTTCAAATACAAATATAGAATCCAATACGGAAGATGTTGCTCGAAAAGCTGAAAATGTTGAAGTAAAACCAATGAAGTTTGACGGTAAGCAATTGAGGGCAGCAAGTGTTAATGTTGTACAGGCTCCTTCAAAATCAAAGAGTATTATCCCGCCTATAATCATTGTTATAATTCTTATTATTGCGCTTATAGTTATTGCCTTTATTATGCTTTCGGGCAATAAGGACAGCAACGAAAACAGCGACAGTTCCTCGTCAAGTGCTTCTTCTAATGTTTCATCTCAGGCAGCGAATGTTGCTCCCGACAGATATGCCGAAAGGTTGGAGGGCATTTATAAAAATATGTTCAAGTCAAATTCCGACGGAACCGACGTCCGTGATATATAATTAGATAGTATTTTAAGGGTTGGTTTGTCGGAAAAACAAAACAATCAAAACGGCAGCAGTCACGCTGCCGTTTTAGTTATTATGGAGATGACCGACAATATGGCAAGGTTCAACCGTATCTTGAAAAATGAAGAATACAAAGCCGTTCTGCGTGAGATAGAAATTATTGAAAAGGGCAGAAAATTTTGTCCGCATACTATTGAACATTTTTTGGATACGGCAAGGATAATGTATATAATTTCGCTGGAAAAAGACTTGAAAATTTCAAAGGATATTATTTATGCGGCGGCATTGCTCCACGACGTGGGACGTGTTTCGGAGTATAAAGAGGGCAAAGCGCACGAGATTGTAAGCGCAGATTTTGCTATGAAAATTTTGCCCGAATGTGGATTTACGAATGACGAAATATTCGATATTGTAAACGCCATACTTTGTCACGGAAACGGCAAAAGCCGAGAGAACGCTTTGGGTAATCTTTTGTATCGTGCAGATAAGCTCTCAAGAAATTGTTTTTGCTGTAATGCGGCAAACGAATGTTACTGGGACGATAGTATAAAAAATAAGGAAATAATATATTGATATGTGAGGACTTCGCAAGAATTTTTTCAAAGATTTGCGTATTCCCAAGGTCGGTATAAAAGGACTTGTTATTATGAAAATAGGAAATCGTAATTTTGACGACGGAAAAACTTATGTAATGGGTATATTGAATGTTACGCCCGATTCTTTTTCCGACGGCGGCAAATGGAACGCTTTGGACAGCGCAGTTGTCCACACGGAAAAAATGATAGAGGACGGAGCATCAATTATTGATGTGGGCGGCGAATCGACACGTCCCGGATATACAAAAATTTCCGATGAGGAGGAAATTCGACGTGTTGTACCGATAATTTCGGAAATAAAAAAACGGTTCGACATTCCCGTTTCCGTAGATACATACAAGGCGTCTGTTGCCGAAGCGGCAATAAAAGCGGGAGCGGATTTGGTCAACGATATTTGGGGGCTTAAATATGACGGAAATATGGCTCCTTTAATTGCAAAATACGGTTCGGCGTGCTGTATTATGCACAACAAGGTCAGACCGCAATACAACAATATTACGGACGACATAATAAACGAAACACTAAAATCCGTAGATATAGCGATAAATGCCGGAATAGAGAAAAACAAAATAATTATTGACCCGGGCGTGGGGTTTGGTAAAACATATAAAATGAATCTGTCTGTGCTTAAACATCTCAATGAATTTTGCGCTGTCGGTTATCCTGTGCTTTTGGGCTGTTCACGAAAATCCGTTATAGGCAATGCGCTTGACCTGCCCGTTGAGCAAAGAATTGAGGGAACATTGGTCACTACCGTGTTGGCGGTTATGAGCCGTTGTTTATTTGTCAGAGTTCACGACGTAAAGGAAAATGTAAGAGCGGTAAAAATGACCGAAGCAATTTTGCGGGGGGAATGATTTTATGAATGACACGATAAAAATTAAAAATCTTGAGATATTTGCAAGTCACGGAGTTTTGTCCGAGGAAAATAAACTTGGTCAAAAATTTTTGGTTTCAGCCGAAATGTATACCGATTTTTCGGAAGCCGTGCAATCAGACAATTTGTCATTGTCTGTGGATTACGGAGATGTATGTAAGGAAATAAAAAGGTATATGACCGATAATACGTTTAAGCTGATTGAAACGGCGGCACGGGGACTTGCGGAAAATCTTCTTGATAAATTTTCCGCTGTTAAAGGTGTTGTCATTGAGGTGCAAAAACCTTGGGCGCCGATAAATATGTCACTTGAAACCGTATCCGTAATGACGGAACGGAAATGGCACACGGTTTATGTTTCCATCGGTTCAAATATGGGTGACAGGAAAAAATATATTAACGATGCGATACAACAGCTTTCCGAAACAAAAGGGTGCATTGTAGAGAAAGTATCCGACCTTATATTAACCGAGCCGTATGGGGGTGTGGGTCAGAACAGTTTTTATAATTGCGCATTAAAACTCAAAACATACTTTGATCCTCACGAACTTCTTGAATGTTTTCACCGTATAGAAGAGGGAGCGCAGCGCAAACGAGAGATTAGATGGGGTCCGCGTACTCTTGACCTTGACATTATTTTTTATGACAATGAAATTATAGACGATGAAGTTTTAAATATTCCGCATATAGATATGCAAAACAGGGCGTTTGTGCTTGAACCGATGTCGCAGATAGCCCCGTTTGTAAGGCACCCTGTACTTAACAAAACCGTAGGACAGCTTTTTTATGATTTGAAAGGAACAAGCGTATGATTGCCATTATTGCGGCATATACAAAAAACAGGGTCATAGGCAAGGACGGAAAAATTCCGTGGAACATTGAGGGTGAACAAAGACGCTTTAAAGAGCTTACCTTAGGAAATACGGTTATAATGGGCAGACGTACATACGAAGAAATCGGCAGACCGTTGCCCGACAGAAAAAATATTGTCATATCCGGAACAAAGACCTTTGCGGGCTGTATAAATGTTCGTTCGTTTGAGGAAGCATTAGCTGTTGCCGGTAATGATAACGTATATATTTCCGGAGGCTCCGATATTTACAGGCAGTCGCTTTCTATTGTCGAAAAAATGTATATAACCGAAATAGAAGCCGAAATTGAGGGAGATACATTTTTTCCAAAATTCGACGAAAGCAAATTTACAAAGACCATTGATATGTATATTGACGGAGCCGTTCCCTATCGTTATGTGACCTATACCCGAATCGGATAGTTAAGGGCTCCGCCCTTAAAAACCCGCCAAAGGCTCCGCCTTTGGAATCCGCAAGCCTTTGAAAAGGCTTGAGCG
>CANQBK010000138.1 GCA_947589485.1 uncultured Clostridia bacterium
TGATAGTTAAGGGCTCCGCCCTTAAAAACCCGCCAAAGGCTCTGCCTTTGGAATCCGCAAGCCTTTGAAAAGGCTTGCGCGAAACTTTTAACTATGGGTACATAAACTAACGCCGCGCGAATGTACCTATTGCTTGCAGTACGAGCGAACGAAGTGAGCGACAACGCGAATCGCCCGCGCCGGCTCGGCGCCGCAAGCCTTTGAAAAGGCTTGAGCGAAACTTTTAACTATGGGTACATAAACTAACGCCGCGCGAACGTACCTGTCGTTTGCAGTAAGAGCGAACGGAGTGAGCGACAACGCGAATCGACAGTGCCGGCTCGGCACTTTTGATTATGAACCGGGAAAAAAGCTGTCAATAACAGTATTCATTATTCTGCCGCAATTGTCACCGTCAATGTGCTTAAAAAATTCGTTGCATCGACGTTCGTATCTGATTGGCTGCGGAAAATCCTTTTTTGCATTTTTTAATAAATATTCCGTTAGCCTCTCTCGGTCATATATGACTTCACCAAATATACTGCGTGTGAAACGCTGTTCCTTAAATTCCTGCTGTATCGGCAATGCTTGGGATTGATAGTATACAACAGGTTTGTTTAAATACGCAAACCTGTATTGCAGTTCCGAATAATCGGTAACAAGAACGGCAGCCCGACTTATAAGCCCCGTTTCGTTTTGTTCAGTATAATTGTATAGTTGTACTGTATCTCCGTCGGCACTGAACATTTTAATATATTTTTCAATTGCCTGAGGCATAAGCAACGCTATTTTATACCCTAATTTTTTCAGCTCCTTTAAAAATTCGGTGTCCGTAAGCACAGAATTATATGTTTTGAAAAATCTGCTGTCGGCAAAACGATAGTAACTTGAATTTTCGTAAATGCAGAAAAGTTTTCTGTCGCCGGGAGCTATAAGTATTATTTTTTCCTTTTTGTTGCTTACCGCATCAAGCATAGGATAACCGGTAATTTTTATCATAGTTTCGTCATAATCGTAAACTTTCTTTAAAAGCTGTTCCTTTTCGTTTTCGGACGAGCAAAAAATCATTTGAGTGTTGTCCCTTAAACGGTTGTCAAACTGGGCGGTGTCATACGTCATAAAAAAGTTCTTTATTGAAATTACCTTTGCATTGAAAAGGTCTTTCAAATAAATAATGTCACGTTTGGTAAAAGCAAGGGATTCATATACATCACAGTCTGTTGCAACTATAAGGTCGCTTACCATTGCCGTTGCCTTTGCTTTTTTTGAGCCTGTTTCCAGTACGCCCTCATATCCCGAATCAATTAAAAATGCTTGTTCTTCGGAATCTCTCTGCGCTGAAAAATAAACATCAATAGTATCCGTCCGCTTAAACTTTGAGAAATATCTGAATAATAAATTTCCGTTGTAGTTTATACCCATTTCATCGTAAAACATAATGGACTTGTGCCGTTGCGTATCCGAAAGGACACGTCTGACAGATTTCCTTAATTGTCGGTAATATAAAAGCTCCGACATCGAAAGGTATTTTCCTGCTTCCCCAAGGAACTTGTTTTCATAAATTGCGATAAGACTGTCCGTTGCACGTCTGACGGTTAAAGAACGTGTTTTTTCGTTATACGTCATTACACGGTCGTTAAAACACCAGTAGCTGTTTTTTAATTTCCCCGACAGCCGTGAAAAAATACCGTTAAACTCCAGATTGACTCTAAATGAGAGTTTGTCCAGTTTCATAACTATAAATATATTGTCTATTTCTTTTCCTTTGCTTATCGGGATAAACAGCTTGAAAGAACGTTTGCTTAAAAAAGAAATGTCAAAAAATTTCTTTAGCGTATATACGTTGGAACTGATAACATCACTGCGTTTTTTGTTTACTACGGCATAAACGGAAAAATCCTTGTCGTCAAAACACGCACATCCGTTCATATACGCATCAACGTAAAGACCCGTTTTGTCGTAATTTATTGCGGTTATTTCTGCGGTTACTTCCTTTGAACGTTCAACCACGGCATTGTTCACACTTGCAACAAAATCACCGCTTATTTGCAGTTTGTATAAATGATTGTTCATATCATAATATGAACAATCAACAGTTTCGTTTTGAGAGGCAACTGTTATGTCGGGTTTAAGAGTTTTGTTGTTGTATTTAAGGCGAAGAAATCTGAAAGGAACTTCATCGTCCAAGCCGCTGAACCTGCAAAGACGCTTGCTGAGTATAATAGCGTCGTCTATGTACCGAAGAGCTTCCGCTGCGGTTTCGATAAAATCGGTTACACTGTTTCCGCTTATTACGTTTTTGTATTTATCATCGGAATTGAGCGAGAATTTTATATTGATAAGGTACATCATTACCGACTCTACAAGGACTGAGCCTATATAGTTTTTAAGCATAGGAATAATAAATTCGTTTATTGACTTTGTGTAAAAATTTCTGCTGTATTGAGGCTCGTATCTGAAAAATTCGGTTTCGCACGCACTGCTTGAGGTATATTGTATTTTTTCGAGGAATATATATGAATATGTTTTAAGGAGAGTATCGGTAATGAATTTTACATCGCTGTGAATCTTCAGCTCTCTGTCAAACAAAATGTCCTTAATGACTTTTTTGTTGAAAAAATAACAGCCGAGCATAAGTATAAATCTGTCGGGGGTATCTCTCAGCTTTACAAGACCTTGTTTTATGTCGCTGACATACGGACGCACGGATTCACCCGGAACGGATATGAGGGGCTGGACACATACTATGGGGATTTTAGCGTTTTTTATTACTTCGTACAGCATCGAAAATGCGTTTTTTGAATATTCTCCGTAGTTGTCAATATAGGATATGTATTGACCCGAACAAAGGGGACGGGCGTCGTTGTAGCAGTCTGCGGTGCCTTTTCCCACGGAATCAACGAAAAAGATGTTTTCGGGATACATTGAACTGTATTTTCTGCATATTTCATGGGTGAAGTCACTGCCGGCAGAATTGATAAGCAAAAGCTGTACGTTATTGATAAAAAAATCTGTATCGGAAATTACTGATGCGATTGATTTTTCAAGGTGTGAATCATTTTTAATCAGCAGATTAATGCTGAAAAAATATTTTTTTGGCATAAAGCTCCCCCATGACTTATAACTCGGTTTTATATGTTGTTTGTCGAAAAGTGTTATATATATATCCGGTATCAGCCCTTTTATAACAACATAAATTATATTACAAAGAACTTCAAAAGTCAATTTGCGTAAAAAACGGCAAAACCTATATGCCGAGTACAGAAAACAATAAAATTATACTATAAAATGTTAACAGTTAAATGAAAAATAACATACATGACGAAAAATGCGCTTGGAATAAAAAAACGGTTGACTTATACGGAAAGATGATATATAATTTCAACAACGACAGCAAAGGCGCTGTAGGTTGAATCTAAACCTACGGCGTCTTTTTGTTTTTTAACAAAATGGGCGGAAGTCCCTGACCTCTAAGGTCGGGGATGGATAGCCCATCAGCCATAAGGCTGATTTATAA
>CANQBK010000139.1 GCA_947589485.1 uncultured Clostridia bacterium
TTTCGAACATTGATATGGGCAATTCCCAATTACAAGGTAGGATTACGGAATTTATGACAAGATGTGAAGGAGATAGCAAAAGAAAAGTTTGTTGCTCGGTAAATCATGAGACTATTCTGGAATTACTTGACAAACCTTTACCAATTACGAATGAAATTCATACAAAGCCTGTGGATTTAGCTTTTTGGGATGGTGACGAATTAAATATTATGGAAATCAAAGCTGGAGGTAATCTTGATAGTAGTAATGCTCCGTCAAATGCCAAAAAGTTGTTAACTATTTATGTGGGTTTAAATTATAGAAAAACAAAACCATATTTTGCAACTATTTATCATAAAGACGGAGAAGGCAGAACTTGGTCTGGCTCTATTAAGAAATATTTGCAATACCCACATATGTTTTTAGTAGGTTCGGCATTTTGGAATAAGATTTTACCTGAAGGTGTTAATTTTAATGAGTTTACCAAAATATACAACGAAGCAATTAATCAAATAAATCTGAACGAAAAACTAAATGAAATGATTAGAAGTTGCTCATAGCATACTCTTTCATTTTGCATTCGTGTTCTTGAAATCTTGTGTGTGTCGCATCAAAATATTCTTTTTCTAATTCAATACCGATAAAATTTCGTTTTAAATTATATGCGGCAATTCCCGTTGAGCCAACCCCCATAAACGGATCTAAAATTGTATCACCTATATTAGAGGCAATTTTAATAATATGTTCCAATAATTTTACAGGTTTTTGTGCCGGATGTTTTGGATTGGAAAGCCTTTCAGGTTGCATACAAATTGGGGTTTGAATAAAGTTATGCATTTCTTTTTGATTACTGAAATTCCATTGATGTCCTTTATTCCACATACACACAATTAACTCACAACTATTCAGAAAACCATTTTTATAGATTTTAGGAGCAGGATTTGTCTTGTGCCAGACCATAAATTGAAAAGTATCAAATTCTGGATCAAATACTTCGTGCCATTTCCCTATTTGGTTATATGTGGTAAAAACAAAGATATTACCCTTTGGTTTAATTATTCTTTTGAAGTTTGCTAATAAATCTTTTGGCTCAATTTCGGGTTTATCCCAATCAGCCAAATCATTATTAAGAGCCGAACGACCGGGCAAATCAATGTTCCCTGTTGAATATTTTGCAATATTATATGGAGGATCTGTTAGTATTAAATCTACCGATTTGTCCGGAATATCATCTAATAATTTAAAGCAATCACCATATCTTAAGTCATAAGCCATTCTTATCTCCTTTCTTTTATCATACATTAAAATTTTTGCTTTGTCCTTTAATTTATATTTTCTCAATATACCAATTAGAACAGGCATGATGATTGAAGTTCCATTGCAAGTCAAAATAAAAATCATTTTCATCAATATTTTTTATCTTAAAATATGGCTTTGCCAGTTCTGTTTGTTTATAACTTTCAAATGCAGTTTTAATCTCTTTTGCAAAGTGTATTTTAAATTCAGATAAAGTCATATTCAAAGTTTTTCGGGTTCGTTTATTTTTCAAAATCATCTTCAAAGACTCTAATGTTATCGAGTTCAATATTGTACCGTATACCGGTTTTGTCTACACAAGTAGCAAAATCAACTGTTTTATCAGCGAACTGATTTTTCCAAATGCAAATTAGTAATCCAATTTCTTGAGTTTTTAAATTTAAAACCTTTGTTCCGTATAATTGATAATCTTTTTCAGCCATATTATGCTCCTTTCGGTTATCAACATTAATCGATTACAATAAGTAGGAAATCAACCGAATGTGTTGCTATGTAAAGATTTGAATGCTTTTTGATATCTTTGGAGCTAATGTGTTTCCTGATATAAGGAGGAAACATGAAAGAAGTTGGCGGATATAATATCAGCGAGCAAGAGTTCAAAAAAATCAGCAAATGGGCGGAGGATGTTTATAATATCGCTGTCATTATCGACTATTTTGTATGTAATCAGCCGGAGATTGAAGAATGTTATAATCTGGCGCCTGTTGTTAAAAATTTACGAAATAATGCGGATTTATTAAACGCATTTTTTATTGATAATGAAAAAGCGAATATAAAAGAGAGTTAAAAATTGTTTAAAACATTTTTAACTCCTTTTAATTTTAATTTTTATAATCAATTATGATTAAATTCTTGCAGGAAAATTTCCCCCGCTTAAAACGAATTTAAACAGGGAAAAAGAAGAACTAATATTGTTCAAATTGGGGGATGTTGTATTTATCTTCCATACGTTTATAATTATCTATGTGAATGCTGTAATAACTATATTTAAAGAACGGATGTTTTTCGTCATCTAAATTAGGCAATTTCATAATATCATCATAATGGAACGAACAAGGATAATCCCTATCTCCGTTTCTCATAGCTTCAAGTGCAATAATATCTGTTAATAAATCTGCAAACTCCGGAGCCAGTTTCATATATTTATCTTTTAATGTCGCAAGAATTTATGCTTTGTAGGCTTGGTTAACGTGGTATCTTATATTTCTTACATCCCCGTTACGCTTTTCTCTTTTTGCAGTAATACCTGTAATTAAATCGTTATTTATTTCAATTTCTTCTTCAATATCCTTTAATCTTTTATTTAATTTTTTAACATCTTTATTATCAGCCAACAGAGCAGGTCTTTTTTCTTTTAATTTTTCGGCTTCTTCTTGCAGTTTTGTAATTTGCTTTCGTGCATTATCCGAACGAGTTTTTAAATTAAAATCTTCATCTTCAAAATCAGAACGGATTTTCCAAGCATCCTCAAATAATTTTTTCTTTTCTTCAATTTGTTTGTTCATAAAAAATGCTCCTTTTCTTTTGTGTGAAATTACAACAGTCCAAGAATAAGGTAATATAAGTTATTTGTATTTATCTACTTGCAGTCGCAAGAGAATTTGGCAAGTGTGCGAGAAACAAAATCTGAGGTTTGTGTTATAAAATGACCTTAACCTAAATAGTTATTATAAGTGCATTTTCAGGGTTTAATTTTGCAAAATTTCAAAATTATCATCTAATTTTTGCGGAAGCAGGAAATTATACCTTGATGCAAAATCTTTTATATTATGAAATCCAAGATTTTTACTTATTATATTTATTTGAACATTTTTCTCTAACAGCAAGCGAATATGCGTGTTTATAAGTTTGTCATAATTTTCAATTTTTATATCTTTAAAAATTAATCCTTTCTTTTTAGAATCAATATCTTTAAATATTATTGAAGGCATTATTAAATGGCGCTTACGATATTTTGCCCTGTGCTGTTGTTCAATTCCCTGAAATACTGTTCTTTGTATATAGACAGTTTTGTTATTTTTATTTATATCTTCATATCTTAATGCAGATAATTCAGATGGAGTTATCCCTAAACATAATATCCATAATTCAGG
>CANQBK010000140.1 GCA_947589485.1 uncultured Clostridia bacterium
CTTAAAAACCCGCCAAAGGCTCTGCCTTTGGAATCCGCAAGCCTTTGAAAAGGCTTGACCGAAACTTTTGATTATGGGTACATAAACTTACGCCGCGCGAATGTACTTATCGCTTGCAGTACGAGCGAACGGAGTGAGCGACAACGCGAATCGCCCGCACCGGCTCGGCGCCTTGACCGAAACTTTTGACTATGGGTACATAAACTAACGCCGCGCGAATGTACTTATCGTTTGCAGTACGGGCGAACGGAGTGAGCGATAACGCGAATCGCCTGCGCCGGCTCGGCGCCGCCAAAGGCTCTGCCTTTGGAATCCGGCAGCTTTTTTAAAAAAAAGCTGCGCAAAAAACTTGACTACGAATTACATAAACTTACGCCGCGCGAATGTACTTATCGTTTGCAGTACGAGCGAACGGAGTGAGCGATAACGCGAATCGCCTGCGCCGGCTCGGCGCCGCCAAAGGCTCTGCCTTTGGAATCCGCAAGCCTTTGAAAAGGCTTGACCGAAACTTTTGATTATGGCTAAAATAACTAATGCCGCGCGAATGTAGTTTTTGTTTTCAGTACGAGTGAGCGGAGCGAACGACAGCGCGAATTGAGAGCGCAGGCACTGCGCCGCGAATCGCCTGCGCCGGCTCGGCGCCGCCGTGAATTGTCTTGTTAATATTTTATATTTACGTTTTAAAATTCGCCAAAAAAATTTAAAGGACAATGTTATATTTAAATATATAAACCCCGACTGTTATAACTAAATTTATTCGGGGCAGCACAGGGAGTTGATACTTTGTACCCAAAAACCAGCTATGACGGAAACACCCTTACAATTTATCTTAAAGGTGAAATAGACCACCATACCGCAAGAGAAATACGGGAAGCTGCCGATTCGCTAATTCAGCTAAATAAGCCTTCCGTACTGCGTTTGGATTTTTCCGGCGTTACCTTTATGGACAGCTCCGGTATAGGACTTATAATGGGACGGTACCGTATTATGATGCTTTACGGCGGTACAGCTATTGCAGTAAATGTCCCTTCGGAGCTTGAACGAATAATGACCCTTTCGGGACTCGGCGCTCTCGATATTATTGAGAAAAGAGGAGAAATACATGAAACTGCAAAATGAAGTCAGTTTTACCTTTGACAGTAAATCCGCAAATGAATCCTTTGCACGTTCTGCGGTAGGAGCGTTTATAACATACCTCGACCCGACGGTCAGCGAACTGAACGACATACGAACAGCCGTCAGCGAAGCCGTTACAAACTGCGTGGTTCACGCTTACGGCGACCAAATAGGAAAAATTTATATAAATATAAAAATTTTTGATGACGGAGTAATTACCGTAAAAATCCGCGACAAGGGATGCGGAATTGAAAATATAAAACAGGCAATGGAACCGCTTTATACCACCTCTCCGGGTGATGAACGGGCAGGTTTGGGTTTTGCGGTTATGCAGAGCTTTATGGATAACGTCAAGGTTCGTTCAAAACCTCAAAGCGGTACAACCGTAATACTTACAAAAAAACTATGCCTGAGGGTCAACAATGCCTGAGCGCAGTATAATCGTTGAGGAAAATTTGGGACTTGTACATTCATGTGCAAAACGGTTTCGGGGACGTGGAATAGAATATGACGACCTGTACCAAGCCGGATGTATCGGTCTTATAAAAGCAGCCGACAATTTTAACAGTGAACTCGGATATAAGTTTTCTACTTATGCCGTACCTGTAATAATAGGAGAAATCAAACGACTTTTTCGAGATGGCGGTTCCGTAAAAATATCAAGAAGCCTAAAAGAATTGTCTTTAAAAATAAACCGTGAAATACAAAAATTTTCCTCCGAAAACGGACGTGAACCAACAATAAGCGAGCTTTCTCAAAAAATGAATGTTGAACCCGGACAAATTGCCGAAGCTATGTCGGCTTCAATGCAACCCGTTTCCCTTACAATAAACAACGATGACGGAGAAAGCCAAAACGACATTCCCGTAAATCCTCCGGACGAAAACCTTACCGAAATTTTATCGCTTAAATCCGAAATAGAAAGGCTTGACGAACGCGACAAACAGCTTATACAACTAAGGTTTTACAACGGTATGACACAATCAAGTACAGCAAAAAAACTCGGTATGACACAGGTTCAAGTGTCACGCCGAGAAAAAAAAATTTTGTTATATTTAAAAAGCAGACTTATGTAGCATCTGAATTATGTATTATGAGATTGCGGACATTCTGCATACGGCTGTCCAAAGAAGCACTGACATCTGCACAGTCGGCAAGCTCATTTGACAGCATTTCGAGCTTTTCCGGTGACAGATTCTTTTTATACCTTAGTTTATGCTCCAAGCTCGCCCAAAAATCCATTGCCATAGTTCTAAGCTGAACCTCAACTTTAACATACTTTTTTTCGTTCTCAAGAAAAATGGGAACGGAAACAATAAGGTGCAGGCTGCGATAACCTGTCGGCTTTGGATTTTTTATGTAATCTTTTTTCCTTATAAGTATAATATCGTCCTGACGCAGCAGGCAATCGGCAAGTCTGTAAATATCCTCAACAAAAGAACAAACCACACGGACACCCGCAATATCGTTAATATTTTCTTCAATAGCATCAAGATTTCTCGGAATATTTTTCCTTATAATCTTACGAATTATGCTGTCGTAATCCTTTACACGCGAATTTATGGATTCAATAGGATTACCATCGTATTTCAATGAAAATTGCTCATCGAGAACTTTAAACTTTGTTTCAATTTCCATAATTGCACAAATATAATTCGCGAAAAATTTTTCAACCGGTGCAATACTGTCCTCGATAACATCAAGAAATTGTTCTTCCGTCATACTTTTTCCGTCAACTGTTTTTACAAGCTCCTTTGCAACCTTATTAGCCGTATCAAAAATTTCCTCTGTATTCATTATATTTTCATCTCCGTTGCTTTAATATTTTTTTCCGCATCAATACTTAAATAAACACGATATAAAAAAATCGAATTTTTATCGAATTGACACACAAAATGTATTTAGTCTATAATAGTTTAATTTTATAAAAAAGTCAATAAAACAATCGGAGAATAAATCTGCCAAAGGCTCGCGCAGTTAAGGGCTCCGCCCTTAACTGCGCCGAAACTTTTAATTATGGCTAAAATAACTTACGCCGCGCGAATGTAGTTATTGCTCTCAGTACGAGCGAACGGAGTGAGCGATAACGCGAATTGACAGCGCAGGCACTGCGCGTTTTCGCCCGCCTTTTTCAAAAGGCGGCAGGGTCAAGGGACAGAGTCCCTTGTCGCAGTC
>CANQBK010000141.1 GCA_947589485.1 uncultured Clostridia bacterium
CGGAGGCGGAGGCGGATGCCTCGGCGGACTTGTCCGCCTTGGGGGAGAGGATCTTCTCGATCCCCCGCAGCAGGTCCTGGGTCGCCCCCACCTTGCCCATGTCCTGGGCCTGGAGGCGGGCGAATTCCTTGGGCATATCGTAGGCATCGATATTTTTGTAGCAGGGGATCAGGGCCTTCTTCTGGCCGGAGGCGATCAGGGCCAGATACCGGCTCCACTCGTTTTTCACCCACACGGCGTTGAAATACTCGTAGTCCGTGCCGAACACCAGCATGACCTTGGCGCTGTTCAGGGCGGCGAAGATGTAGGGTTCGTACGCCTGACCCAGCTTGTCCTCCAGGCTGATCCGGGAGAAGAAGACCCGGTAGCCCCGCTCCGTCAGGGCCTCGTAGACCTCCTGGGCGATGACGCTGTCGATGGTCCTGTCGCCCACGTCGTCCGTCTCCTTGTAGCAGATGAAAATGTCGTAGGGCGCCTCCTTGCCGGAGACCTCCAGGATGCCGCGGCGGAGCTCCTCGATGGCCTTGGCCTCCTCCCGGTAGACCTTCCGGGCCACCACGTCCGCGTTCTCGCACGCCTGCTCGAAGTCCGTGTCCTCCAGGACGCTGTCAAAGGAGGAGCGGTGGCAGGTGGGGATCTTCTTCCCTGTGCGCGGGTCGTCCACATACTCGATCCCGTAGCGGCACAGCACCAGACCCCAGTACGCCTCCGCCTCCTCGGGAAATTCCGCCACGATGGATTCGTAGACCCCGGCGGCCTTGTCGAACTCGCAGGAGAGCCGCAGACGGTTGGCCCTGCCGAACAGGGTCAGCTTTTTCTCGTTGTCCTGGTTGGGCACCGTCTGGCGGGAGCCACAGTATTCGCACTCTACGACGCTGGACTCCTCCGTGAGCTTCAGGTCCCCTCCGCACATTTTGCATTTGATGACAGCCATGGTCTATCCCTCTCCCTCTTTGTTGTTTGTGTTCAGCTGGATCACCATGTGCTCGATGGCGAATTCCAGGCAGGTGGACATGATCTCGTTGCGCGTCCGGCCGGTGCTCTCCGCGATGTGGTCCAGGTCCTTGACCATATCCTTGGGGATCCGCAGGGTCACGACGGCTGAATCGCCCGCGTAACGCCGCTTTTTTATCTTCAAAACAGGTTCCTCCATGGCGCCGCCCTCCTTTTTGCCCATTATAATACATTTGTAGTCTGCTTGCAATACGCTTTGTCGTTTTTTGTAAAAAGGCGTCAAATATATTGACCAGCAATTTGGGTAAGAGAACGTCAGCAAAGAGGTCGTGCTAATGGGGCGGCGAGGCGCCGCCTTCCCATCCATCAGGGCTCGCTGACCGGGATAGGCCATCTGCCCTTGCCATTCCTCCGGCTTGCTCGCCCCACGCCGCATTTTTCCGCGTATTTCATAATGTGGGTTTGTCAATGATGTTACAAAGCCAGAACAAGCCTTGATAGAGGCTCGGGGCTTTGATAAAATATAGCGATATGAACAGAACATAGCCGGTATCGACTGCCGTTAAGCCGTTTGTAGGGGCGCTGTTTTCTTTGTTATGGCGTATCATTTTCCGGGGGAAAAAGATGACCGCCCTTTGCTTGGGGGAATACTGCACAAGCAAAGAAAAGTCACTTTATTTTACATGCCAGATATGCTATAATAACCAAAACACAACCTGACGATATGATTTGAGGGGGTGACGAGGTGAATAGGCTGGTTTCCGTTGAGGAACTACTGGAGGCCAAAGAGGGCGAGAACATTCAGTTCAAAGAGGCGAAGAATCGGTTTGATATGGGCGAGGCCATCCGGTGTTGCTGCGCCCTGGCAAACTGCGGCGGAGGCAAGCTGGTTTTTGGAATCACAGATAAACGTCCTCGTCAAGTTGTAGGAAGTCAGGCGTTTGAGCAACCAGAGCGCACAAGAAGCGGGCTTATCGATAAGCTGAAAGTAATGGTGGATTTTCAGTTGCTCGACTATCAAGGCAAGCGCGTGTTGGTGTTTGATGTGGCAAGCCGCCCCTATGGCCTGCCAGTCCAGGCGGGCGGTATTGCATGGTGGTATGAGGGCGACAGCTTGATCCCCATGCCGGAAGAGGTGCGCCGCGGAATATATGCGGAATCGGGGTTTGATTTTTCGAGTAGCATCTGCCAATCGGCTAAGCTTTCAGATCTGGACGAGGCGGCGGTTGAGGATTTTCGGGCAAGGTGGATAGAAAAGAGCGGAAACCAACGACTTAACAGCCTGTCTGCAGAACAACTGCTCCGTGACTGCGAGGCGATCACGGAAGAGGGGATCACATACGCTGCTCTGATCCTGTTCGGGACGCGGGCTGCGTTGGGCAAGCACTTGCCCCAGGCGGAGATCATATTCGAATATCGCTCCACAGAGGTGTCAGGCCCTGCCAGTCAGCGGGAGGAGTTTCGCACCGGCTTCTTCTCTTGCTATAACCGGCTTTGGGAGTTGATCAACCTGCGCAATGACAGACAGCACTATCAAGAGGGACTGTTTGTCTACGATATTCCGACCTTTAACGAGCGGGTAGTGAGAGAAGCTGTCTTGAATGCGGCGAGCCACAGGAACTACCAACTGAGTGGGAGCGTATTTATCCGACAGTATCGGGATAAATTGGTCGTTGAAAGTCCGGGGGGATTTCCCAATGGCATCTCATTGGAGAACATTTTGGACCGTCAGACCCCCCGCAACCGCCGCATTGCGGAGATCCTCTCGCTGTGCGGTCTGGTGGAGCGCTCGGGCCAAGGGATGAATCTGATTTATGAACTGAGCATCAAGGAGGCAAAACAACTCCCGGACTTTACCGGCACGGATCGTGATTTAGTCCGTATCACTCTTAATGGCCTGGTCATAGACACAAAAATGCTCTCTGTGATCAACCGGATCGGCAATGATCGACTGGAGGCTCTCTCGACCGGTGACTTTTTGATCATCAATGCGCTCTATCACGAGGAGAGACTGCCGAAGGGGCTGCGAGCAAACCTGAAGCGGCTTGAGGACATGGGACTTGTAGAACATGTTGGCCGTAATAAATATGTTTTGGCCCGCGGTCTATACGCGGTGGCCGGGAAAGCCGGCGTTCACACCCGAATTGTGGGGCTGGACCGGGAAACGAATAAAAAACTACTCCTGAAACATATTCGGGAAAATGGAAAAAGAGGAACGCCGTTTAAGGAATTACAGCAAGTTCTGCCTGGGCA
>CANQBK010000142.1 GCA_947589485.1 uncultured Clostridia bacterium
TTTAACACTGAATAAACAAAAAATCAACCGAAAATTTTTACTTTGTGTAAATTTTGCTCAGTATATAACAAATAAGGCTTGACCGAAACTTTTAATTATGGCTAAAATAAATTAACGCCGCGCGACTGTACCTATCTCTTGCAATAAGAGCGAACGGAGTGAGCGACAACGCGAATTGAGAGTGCGGGCACCGCACAGTTAAGGGCTTTGCCCTTAAAAACCCACCAAAGGCTCCGCCTTTGGAATCCGCAAGCCTTTAAAAAGGCTTGACCGAAACTTTTAACTATGGGAATATCAACTAACGCCGCGCGACTGTACCTATCTCTTGCAGTACGAGCGAACGGAGTGAGCGACAACGCGAATCGCCCGCGCCGGCTCGGCGCCTTGACCGAAACTTTTAATTTTGGAAACATTAATTAACGCCGCGCGAATACACTTTTGGTTCTTAGTCCGAGTGAGCGGAATTATCACTTTCAAATATAAAATTGTATAACGATTCTTTTTCGTAATCCATATCCGCTATCATAAGAACTTCAGATTCTCCGACAAGCTCATTGTAATAATTATCGCTTTGAGGAATACGGTACTCCTTACGATCATAACTAAGATAATTTATTGCGCTGAAAGCAATTGCCGTTGTACCGCCCTGTGACATATTAGTTTTAATATGCGGAGCAATCTCATACAATATACGCATAAGGGTAAACATATCCGTTGACTTAAATTTTGAAAAAACCGTATTCATAACAATTCTTTGTCTTGCTGTTCTGTCAAAATCCGAACCTGCGCTGTCACGGTCACGGGCATACCACAACGCTTGTCTGCCGTTAAGGTGAACCACTGTGGTTTCATTTCCGTCATCATCGGTATTAAATGTATAATCGTCAATATTTATTTCGTTTCGTGTTTCCACTTGTTTGTTTTTCCAACACTGCCAATTGATGTAGTCTATCTCTTCCGCAGTAAGGTTTAAATCTATACCGCCCATTGCATCAATTATTAATGTAAAACTCGAAAAATCAATAATCGCATAATTGTCTATCTTTATCCCAAAATTGTATTCTATCGTTTCAACGGCGAGCTTCGCGCCTCCGTAAGAATATGCCGCATTGAGTCTGTCCTCACCGTACCCCGGTATTGTAATATAAAGATCACGGAGAAACGACGTTTGCTTTAAAATATGGTGCTGCTTGTCTATTGATAAAAGAATAATAGAGTCTGAACGTCCGTTTTCGTCATCAGAATGATTATCCGTTCCAAACAATAATATATTCTGTACGTCACTGCTGCTTTTAAGTTCCCCAACTTCATTTATTACAGAATCGTTGTCGGGATTTTCATTTGTGTAATTTATTCTGAATATTATCAAAGCAAAGAAAATTCCGAATAAAAGCAAAAGAACAAGAAGTATTGTTAAAATTACTTTTAAAACACGTTTCGGTTTCTTTGTTTTTGTTTTGTGCGGATTGTAATTTTTTTTCGGGTATTGAGGAGGATAATAATACTTATCGTCGTTCTCATTAAAATGGTCACCGTAATCGGCAGGGGAAATAGGACTTTGAACGGGTCTTTGCACATTTTGACGGTAACGGTTTTGCTGCGAGCTGCTGCTTATGTCACGGTACCGTCTGTTATTATTGTTTTCCTGCATATTTACACCTCCGAATTTTCTGTATAATATTAATGACAGGTGAAAACCACCTGTCATATTTTTGTTATTCCGAGGAGGTAGTCTGTTCTACCTGCTCTTCAAACACAAATTCCGCTATCTTTTGTCTAAATTCGTTCCAATCGTATATGACAATACAGTCAATCATATCACCGTTTACGATTACAGGATTATTTTCGTCGGAATAATAAAAGTCTATACCAACATTGTCGGCAATCGGAGCCGACTCCGAAACAATATCGTATTTAAGATATTTTGTAATGTTCGTTGCCAAAGAAGTAATTTCCGATGTTTTAAGGTTTGTTGTAATCATCGGACCTATCTCGTAAATAACGGCAAGTATAGTCGCAAAATCGGCGTTCTTTAAATCGCTTATTATTTTACCGACAACATTCCTTTGACGCAGCGTTCTGGTATAGTCGTCGCCGCTGCAAATCCCGTCTTCGCCTCGGTTTCTTGCGTGCCACAATGCCTGCTGTCCGGTCAAGTGTACGTTTGCAACGTAATCGCCATTTTCGTTTTCATAAAAATTATAATCGTTTACATCAAGTTCATATCTTGTATCAGCCTGACCGTTAACATAAAGCTGCCAGTCAATATAGTCAATTTCCTCATCTGTAAGTTCCAAATCAATTCCGCCGAGTGTATCTATTATTTTTCGGAAACTTTTAAAATCGACAACAGCGTACCTATCAATCTGTATTCCGTAATTAAGCTCTATTGTTGTTACCGCAAGGCTTGCGCCCCCGAATGTGTAAGAGGCGTTCAGCTTTTGGCTTTCATAACCGGGTATGTCAACATAAGTGTCACGCATAAACGAAAGCATTTTCAATTTTTTGTGACGGGTATCAATAGAAAATAATATCATTGTGTCCGATTGACCGGTAGAAGCGCCTTTTCTTGTGTCCGCACCAAAAAGCATAATGTTGAGTATCATCGGGTCATTCAGCAGTTCGCCGTTATAAGTGTCAATTTTCGGTAAATTTGAAGAATGTGCGGTACTGTTTTTTGACACATCGGCAACACTTGTTTTTGAAACCTCCGGTTTCTGCTCACGCTCTTTGTAATTTATACGGTTAAAATATGTGTATATAAAAATACAGCCTGTACCGGTAAGTATCATAACAGCCGCAAGTACGGAACATATAACATTTATTACGACACGTTTTTTTGTCAGCTTGAATTTTTGTGAGGATACTTTTTTACTTTTACTTCCGTATTTTGGATTTCCCGATTTTGCCTCATTTAAATCTTTTTTTATTTTCTTGGAGCTGTTCGGCAAAGCCTTACCTTTTATAGGTACAGTCGATGAGGACAGCTTCATTTTGCCCGAAGTATGATGCTCGGAATATTTTTGGGGAGGGTCTTTTTTTATGGGAGTTTTTTGCTCGTAAAAGACAATGTTGTCGTTTTTTTGTTCGGTACTTTTTTTCGGCTTTTGTTTTTGCTCCCTGTTATGCTCGGACATAAAAAAACTCCT
>CANQBK010000143.1 GCA_947589485.1 uncultured Clostridia bacterium
ATAGCAACCAAAGTTAAATAAACTTTGATTGCCAAATTAAAATATATTTACTTTTATCTCTTGATTTTATTGTCTCGCCTGATTTTTCATATCAGTTACCCTCTTTTTTGAATTTTTCAATTAATTCTTTCATAACTTCCTCATAAGAAACTTTACCAAGGCATATATCTCTTAAAACATTCTTCTCATCTTCTGAGAGAGGCATACCCTCCATAGCCATTGTTGCATTTACTCTGGCGATACGATTCTCGATTTCAGCGTTTGTCATTTTCATCGCTCCATCCATAGATAATTTATATAGTTATTATAGCATAACATACGGTTATAATCAATGTTTCGCTTTATTCTGTGGCGGAAATTCAAAGACTATTTTCCCTTGTTTTTTATCCACAACAAGGTACGCATCAAATTCTTTGCCGGACTTATTTTTTAAGCCTTTAATAAGGGTAGTTTTACCATAATTAATAAGTTTTT
Organism: uncultured Clostridia bacterium; assembly: GCA_947589485.1. GTDB lineage: Bacteria > Bacillota > Clostridia > Oscillospirales > Acutalibacteraceae > UBA1213. The sequence continues at coordinate 475 of CANQBK010000143.1, forward strand.
CCATTTGTGCATCCGATATTTTCTTTCCGCAAAATTCAGAGGGTACACTAAAGTTACACCCGGATTCTTTTTTACCGGAACAAAAATATCCGTATTTTCCTTTCAACATCGTTTTTCCGCAAACGGGACATTTCAACTGTTCCGGAAATTCAAACTTAATTTTTTGTTCTCCCTTGTCAATTACTAGGTATGCTTCAAATTCTTTACCGGACTTATTTTTAAAGCCTTTTATTAAAGAGGATTTTCCTTTGTTTATCAAATTTATAATTTGTTCATTGGTAAGTTCCTTTTGACAAATGTTAAAACCTACTGCAAATTTACAGTCTTTTTCTTTTTTAGCCGAACAAAAATAACCAAATTTACCTTTAATTACTCTTGCACCGCAAAAGGGACAAACCTGATTATCAGTTTTATCGGAATATTTTATTGACATTGAATCAGTTATCTTTTGATACCAATCCCGTACAGTTTTCTCAATATCCGAAACAAAGCTGTTATAATCTTCATTTCCAATTGATATTTCGTGCAGTCGTTTTTCCCACAGTCCCGTAAGCTCCGCACTTTTCAATTCATCAACCGGAAGAGTGTCAATAATAAATATTCCTTTTTCTGTCGGATAAATCGACTTTCCTTTCTTTGCAAGATAATTTCTTGAAAATAAAGAATTTACGATAGCTGCTCGAGTTGCCGCAGTGCCGAGTCCTTTATTTTCAAGTTTCATCAGACTTCGTGCTTCCTCATCTTCAATATTTTTGCCTGCCGTTTCCATTGCTGTAATCAGGTCAGGCTCGGTATAACGCTTCGGCGGTTCGGTAAAACCCTGTTTAAGACTATACTTTCCCGGATAGCTTTCGCCCTCATTTATTGGCGGCAAAGTTGCTTTTCTATCGGGCATAGCATCTACCGCATACCAACCGTTATTTGTAATGATACTGCCTGTTGCCTTGAATTTATTACCGTTTACGTTAAGTATGACTGTTGTGTCCTCAAGCTCTGCTTTCGGGTACACTATTCGGATGAGCGACTTGACGAGCAAATCATAAAGCTGTTTTTCATCATTTGACAGTTCGGACAGATCTTTAGGGACGTTCATTGTAGGTATGATAGCCGGGTGACTGTCAACCTTGCTGTCGTCAAAATGCCGTTTTGTATATCCCTGCCATTGATCCTCCGGTATGGCATACTCTGCATATTCCGGCAGCTGAAACAGTTTGCGGAGTGTAGCTGTAACCTCCGGCTGCATTGCAACCGTGAGATGTTCCGAGGAAGTCCGGGGATATGACATAAACTTATGCTCATACAATTCCTGCATAACGGCAACGGTCTTTTTTAAATCCCAACCAAGTTTTTTACCGGCTGTAGCCTGAAGCTGTGTTGCATTAAACAGCAGCGGCTGACCAACCGATTTTTTCTTTACAGACTTGCTTAAGACTGTTCCTTTTCCCGTACATTCTGCTAAAATTTCTTTAGCCTTGTTTTCATCATCAAATTGTCCTTTTTCATACTCTGCCGTGAATTTTTCGTTTTCCGTAGTAAAATCGGCGAGCAGTTTCCAAAACGGTGTTTTTATGTGATTAACAATTTTCTTTTCACGCTCAACCACCATAGCGAGCACAGGTGTCTGAACTCTTCCGACCGACAACATATCTTTTGATGACAGCTTTTTAGTGGCTGCAATTGTGAGATTTATACCGCATACCCAATCGGCTATACTCCGGGCTCTTCCTGCTTTTTGAATATTCAGTACCTCGCTGCTGTCCCTCAAGTGATCGAATGCATAGCGTATTTTTTGCGGTGTCAAATCCTCTATCCATGCTCTTTTCCACGGCTTTGTGCAGTTCATAGCCTCATATATGTAGGCGAAAATCAGCTCGCCCTCACGGTCAGGATCGGTAGCATTGATTATCAAATCGGCTTTTTGAAAAAATCCCTTTACATAATCAAAACAGGCTTTTGTCTTATCTTTGACAATAACCTCATATTTTTCCGGAATACACGGATAAATATTTAAATCCCACTTTGTGTACTGTTCTCCGTAACTTTTAGCGTCTGCCAACTGACAAAGATGACCGACACCGTGACACAGGACGGCAGGCTGTCCGTTAAAAGTAAATTCATAATGACCGATTGTCGGCTCTTTAGGGTGTGCGATTCTTTTACCGGCATTCATAGCTGCCGCTATCGCCTTTGCGAGGCTTGCTTTTTCAGCGTATATTACTACCATCTTATTTCACTCCTAATATTTCTTAAAACTAAATTATATGCTGCTTGACATATTTTTTATAGAATTGTATAATATAAATACAGAGCATACCGATAGACGGTCGCTCCCAAAGTTTGGTATAAGAATAACCGCTAAGTTTGGTCGCTTGGGCGGTTATTTCTTATTTTTGTAGTTCCTTATGACAAGCAGTATGTTACAAACTGCGATTATGAATTGAAAAAAATCATTCCATGTCATACAACCACCTCCCGATTCCGGGAGCAAGATTGACCGCCTACCGTGTATGGTACACTCTGCAACGCTCATTATATCAGACATTTTCTTTTTGGTCAATATTCTGCAAAGAGCTTGAAATTCGCTTAATCGGCAAATTTCGAGCTTTTTATATTTCAGTCTTTGTTATATCCAAAATATTTCCTTAATAATCTTTA
>CANQBK010000144.1 GCA_947589485.1 uncultured Clostridia bacterium
CTATCTCTTGCAGTAAGAGCGAACGGAGTGAGCGATAACGCGAATTGACAGCGCAGGCACTGCGCAGTTAAGGGCTCCGCCCTTAAAAACCCGCCAAAGGCTCGGCACCGCTCACTCGTACTGTAAACAAAAACTACGTTTGCGCGACGTTAGTTTATATTCCCAAAATTAACTTACGCCGCGCCTATTACGTTTAGTCTACTGGGCGCATAGTAGCTTCATTTATGCCGGATTTTGAAAGATACTCTATGGTGTTTTTATAGCTGCTCTTAACTATTAACGATTCCGAGTATTCTCTCATATAATAAGAATCATTCAAATTTGGATCGGTATTTTTTTCCTTTTTTGTGTAGTAGATACTTATATCAATGTATTTGTTGCCAACAATAGAGTGTGCAAATCCAATATTGGAAAGAATAAAACTGTTATCTGCCTTTACATCCTTAATATATGCATCGTACAAACCGTCGAGGAAATCATCTAACGATTTATTCGGAGGATCGGCTAAACCTATTGTTATATAAGATTGACTACTCTCATCAAACGATTCATAACTAATATTTAAATCTTTTTCGACAATATTTTTGCGTGCATTTTCGTCCCAAATGTCACTGTAATAATATTTCTTATATTCCTCGGATGAGTACAGCTTTCGTAAAAGATTGTTTGTTTCGCTGTCTGCAAGGTATCCGAAATCACTATAATATCTTGTTATAGGGAGTCCGTAATTACTCATATACATAAATTGTCCGTAGCAGCTAAAGATATAAGGATATTTTGAAGCATCTTCTTCTTCTATGTATTTGTTGTTTTGAAAGCCAATATAATAAGGATACTTGTACTTATCGTGGAGATTGTCGATTATCGTTTTTTGTATCTCTGTTACGGTTTTAATGTTTTCGGGTTCTTTATAATCTATGCCGTCAAAATTCGCATACGTTAATGTATTAGGATTCGGTACATAAGTGTCAATACCTAAGCCGAAACTCACCGAATATAAAAGAACAGTAACCGCAACAGATGTACTTCCAAATACAATTAATGCTCTTAAAAGTTTTCTTTTTCTGCCTCTTGTAAAAATTAGGTGCAAAATAAAGAATGTTGCCAATCCTATTATCAAATACCATAGTACAAAAACGAGCATATTATTGTAACCGCTGTTAGCGGAATATGCGGCAATGTATCCGATAAATCCTCCGCACACAACAGATAGTCCCGCCTCAATAACCAATGGGAACCAACCGAAAGCAAATCCGTTTTGTGAAACTTCCGCTTTTCTTTTCTTAACCACAAGTAATGTTAAAAAGAAAATTCCGACCGTAAATAATATCTGCCATATTATTGATATTGTTATCGACAGTGTATTTCCTGTCATATAATAACATAAATCGGATACTGCAAAGCTGTATGGGGAGAAAAACATAACTAAGGGTATTGACATATCAAATGTTTTTCCCGGAATAACATTGGAAATTATAATCATACAAAGAATTACAATACCAATCCAGATACCGTTTATTCCTAATGTTGAAATTGCGGCGTCGCTTGTTGTTCCACAGCAATAAGATATAAGAGCGGTGAATGTGTATGACGCAATAATCATCAAAATAGTTGTTAAAATTATATATAAACAAAGATTAAAGTTGTTGCCGCCATTCGTGAACGGCTGATTTAGTGCAATCGTAATTACGGAAGCAACGATAAACGGTAATGTCGTTATGGAAATTCCCGCAAGAAGATGCGAGACAAATATCGTACTTTTTTTTGTCGGCATTGCCCCAAACATATCGACGGTTCGCTTATTGTGTAAAAACGAAAACGTTTTTAATGCAGAAAAATACACAAAAAGTGCGGCTAATAATCCGTATGCGGTAATAAGCGACAATGTCATTGAATCATTGAAATTAGTATCTCCTGAATAAAATGAGTTTATTGATTTTAAATATATATTCAATAAAATCGGCAAACAAAGCAAAACAGAATAAATTATCATAATTGAAGTGTTGCGCTTGAATGCCCATTTAAACATTGTTTTAAAATTTTTATTTAATGATATTGTTGATGTCATACCCAACCGCCTCCATTTCGCTTATAAATACTTCCTCCAGAGTAAGCGGGAGCATTTCCATATAAATCGGATCAAGCTCCTTCAGCTTTTTTTCGATTTCTTCAAGCTCACCCTTAACAGTAAATTTTAACAGCTTGCCCTCTTTCTGCATTTTGACAATGTTTAAATCGGAAAGCATATCTTTTTCTAAATCGCCGTCAAGCACCATCTGTACACGGTGTATACCGAGTTTTGCTTCGTCAAGCTCTTTTTCCAAAATAACGCCTCCGCTATGAATAAGACCGATATGGTCGCATACATCTTCAAGTTCTCTTAGGTTATGTGAGGCGATTATTACAGTAGACTCATACTCCGATACCATTTCTGCCAACAGCTTTTTGATAAGCTGACGTACAACAGGGTCAAGTCCGTCAAAAATTTCATCAAGCATTAAGTATTTCGGGCAGGTAGAAAGTGCAAGAATAAGTGCCGCCTGACGCTGCATTCCCTTTGACATATTAATAATCCTGTCGCCGGTGTTTATCGGAAAGGTAGCGCACATCTTGCGAAATTTTTCCTCGTCCCAGTTCTCATACATATCTCTGTAAAGAGAGGCAAGGTTTGAAACGGTTGAATTGTTGTAAAAATACGGAAAATCGGATATAAAAAAGCATTTACTTTTAACAGCCGGATTTTCGTATGCAATTTCTCCGTCAATTTCAACGGTTCCCGAATCGGCAGCATAAACGCCGGAAATTATTCTTAGCAATGTTGACTTTCCCGAACCGTTTGAGCCTATAAGACCGAAAATGGAACTTGAGGGTATATTAAACGAAATATTGTTCAGCGCCACTTTGTTTCCGAACTTTTTTGTAATATTTTTTATGTTCATCATTGTTCACCGTCACCTCCAAAATAGACAGTATTGACCAAATTATATATACCATTTTTTAAGTTAAGAACAAGTGAAACGAATTGAAAGTTAAGGGCTCCGGCGCCGAGCCGGCGCAGTTAAGGGCTCTGCCCTTAAAAACCCGCCAAAGGCTCTGCCTTTGGAATCCGCAAGCCTTTGAAAAGGC
>CANQBK010000145.1 GCA_947589485.1 uncultured Clostridia bacterium
ACTTCCAAAAAGCAGGAGGGGCGAAAAACAGTCCGGTGGACTGTTTTTCGGTGGGGAACCCACGCAAGGGGTTCCCCATAATTTTTTTCTTTTTTTAGAAATGATAGTTAAGGGCTCCGCCCTTAAAAACCCGCCAAAGGCTCCGCCTTTGGCGCAGTGCCTGCGCCCTCGATTCGCGAAGTCGCTCGCTCCGCTCACTCTTAATTCAAACAATAAATGCTTTGACGCGGCGTAGGTCAATATGATTGAAAATGACAGTTAAGGGCTCTGCCCTTAAAAAAACCGCCAAAGGCTCCGCTTTTGGCGCAGTGCCTGCACCGCGAATCGACAGTGCGGGCACCGCGCCGCCATAGACTTATTCCACACCTTTAACCTTGTAGTCCTTGCTCTCAATAGCCTCTATCAACTTTGAATCGTCAACATCGGCAGAAAGAGTAACTTTAGCTGTTCCGCTTTCATGGCTTACTTCTGCACTGCTTACACCGTCAATCTCCTCAAGAGCTTTTTTAACGGTTGCTTCACAATGAGAACACATCATACCCTCTATTTTTATAGTCTTTGTCATAACCTCACCCCCTTCCGCTAATGTTTGGTCACAACCCAAAAGAAATTCTTCATTATTTACAACAACGCTATTTCTGTATTTTCTGTCACGCTTTGCGTTGTAAATATTGAAAAGATTAAGCCTGAGCGCATTTAATACAACAAAAACACTCGAAAAACTCATTGCCGCTGCTCCCCACATAGGCGTCATTACTATTCCAAATGACGAATATACGCCCGCCGCAAGAGGTATAAGAAGTATATTGTATATAAATGCCCAAAATAAGTTTTCCTTAATATTTTTATAAGTTTTTCTTGAAAGCCTTATTGCAGCAGATGCGTCGGACAAACGGCTCTTCATAAGAACTACGTCCGCAGCATCAATTGCAACATCTGCTCCGGCTCCTATCGCTATACCGACATCAGCACGGGTAAGAGCGGGCGCATCGTTTATACCGTCACCAATCATAGCGGTTTTTCCCTTTTCTTTAAGCCTGCGTATAACAGACTCTTTGCCGTCGGGTAAAACTTCCGCAATAACCTCGTCAACACCTGCCGCTTTTCCAACTGCTTCGGCAGTTCTTTTGTTGTCGCCGGTAAGCATTACAACTCGAATACCCATTTTCTTCATTTCGCTTATTGCTTGTGCGGAATCATCTTTTACGGTATCCGCTACGGCAATTATCCCCAACAAAACATTACCCTTTGAAAACAGCATAGGAGTTTTTCCCGAACGTGATAACTCTTCCGTTTTTAATTTTACATCAGATGTTATCTTAGCATACTTAGATATAAACCTTTCATTTCCGCCGTAAATATCCTGACCGTTCAAATTTGCCGTCAAACCGTTGCCCGCAACAGCTTTGAAATTTGACACGGGAGCGCTCTTTGTATTATTTTTTTCCGCATACTCCGTAACAGCACTCGCAAGTGGATGTTCGCTCTTGCTTTCAAGCGATACGGCATAATACAACAAATCATTTACATCTGTACCGCCGACCGGAATAATATCTGTAACCTTTGGTTTTCCGCTTGTAACCGTACCGGTTTTATCCAAAGCCACAATTTGTACTCTGCCTGTTTCTTGAAGTGACTCGGCTGTTTTAAAAAGTATGCCGCTGCGCGCTCCCATTCCGTTTCCAACCATAATTGCAACGGGCGTTGCAAGTCCGAGCGCACATGGACACGAAACCACAAGAACGCATATTCCTTTTGCAAGTGCTGTTCCGATTCCCGCACCCATAAGCAGCCATACAGCTATTGTAATAACGGAAATTGCAATTACTGCGGGAACAAATACCAGCGATATTTTATCCGCAATTTTCGCAACAGGCGCCTTTGTAGCCGCAGCATCGCTCACCATTGATATAATCTGCGACAATGTGGTATCCTCGCCCACTCTCGTTGCTCTGCACTTTAAAAATCCCGACTGGTTCAAAGTTGCCGATGACACGGTACTGCCTGCGGCTTTGTCCGCAGGGATACTTTCCCCCGTAAGCGCAGCTTCATTTACCGCACTTTCGCCCTCAATAACAACACCGTCAACCGGAATGTTTTCGCCCGGACGGACAACAAAAATATCACCGGTAACAACTTCGTCCACCGAAACCGTAATTTCTTTTCCGTCACGAATTATATTTGCATTTTTCGGGGCAAGCTTCATAAGTCCCTTTAAAGCATCTGTTGTTTTTCCCTTTGAATACGCCTCCAATGTTTTTCCTACCGTTATAAGCGTAAGTATGGTTCCGGCAGACTCAAAATACAGTTCATTCATATATCCCATAACCGCATCTGAGTTTCCGTCTGCATAAGCAGACGTCATTGCAAAAAGCATAACCGTACTGTAAACAAATGCCGCAGAAGAACCCAAAGCTATAAGAGTGTCCATATTTGGAGCGCCTTTAAATAAACTTTTAAATCCGCCTGTAAAAAACTTTTGGTTTATAACCATTATAGCAGCGGCAAGCAAAAGCTGAACAAGACCGACAGCAATATGGTTATTCGGTATGAATGGAGGAACGGGCCAACCCCACATACTGACACCCATTGAAAAATACATAAGCACAAGCAAAAAAACAATCGAAACAACAAGTCTTTTTTTCATTTTGGGCGTTTCCCTGTCTTTTAAAGCGTCTTCCTCCGCCGCAAGCCTTGCACTGTATTTCCCACTGTTGTCCGTTTTCTTTTGCGCTGCACCGTATCCCGCATTTTCAACCGCCTTTATTATATCGGACGGAGAAGCACTGCCCTCAACTCCCATAGAGTTTGTCAAAAGATTTACCGAACATAATGTAACGCCCTCAACCGAGGACACCGCCTTTTCCACTCTTGCACGGCAGGCTTCGCAGCTCATACCTGTTACAATGTACTGTTCCATATTCTTTTAAACCTCCCTGTTGTTATAATTTTTTAACCTAAATGGGCAAGAAGTCCCCCGCCTCTAAGGCGGTGGGATGAATTGCCCGTCAGCCGTAAGGCTGACTTTTTGCTTGACATAAATAATAATCTATG
>CANQBK010000146.1 GCA_947589485.1 uncultured Clostridia bacterium
GAAGCGCTTGCAGAAGGCGTAACTCACCGTGGCGAAGTGGGGGATATCGTCCAGCAGACCGTAGCCCAGGAACCAGCGGTAGGATAGCGTGTCCTGGATCTGGCGGTATATCTGCCGCAGGGATGGGATGCCGAACAGGTGCTGGATCAGCGCCATCTTGATCAGCACCACTGGGTCGGTCCCGGGGCGGCCCACCTCGTGACAGTAGTACGGATCCAGCCACTCGTACAGCCAGTCGTAGTCCGTGACCCGCTCGATCTTCCGCGGCAGGTGATTCGCCTGCACCAGCGCGTCGATGTCCACGATCACCACGTCCCGCCGCGCGTCCTTCTTCCAGCCGTCCATCTTATAGGCCCCCTGTCTTGCTTTCTCCCACCATGATACCAAAAAACCTCGCCACCGGCGAGGTTTTTTGACAGGCTGACGCACCTCAATTTGAGGTGCGCTTTTTGCGTAAGCATATGTTTGTTTGACAAACTTATGGGCCAGTATTTAGTTATAATAACATCAGGAAGTAATACGGTAATTTAGCCCAAAAAACGACAAAATGTGTGGACAAATTCTGGGAGGTCTGATATGATAAGCTTTGGGGTGATACTAGATATGAAGAATCCAAATGCTCTATGTACAGTTGGCATGCTATCTGCCCTTTGGGAGCGGGATAGGCGTGACTATATTGATTTGGTGTCTCCATTTGTTTTGGCATCCCTACCTACGACCATCGGCCAGGAAATTGATATTGAGCAAATACAGGCTACAATTAAATCGGAATACGGTTTTGACGATATGCCACTCGGCTTTATAAAAGGAATTTTACAGAGGAACACAAAGATTAAGGCATCTGCGCATCCTTATATCCGAAAAGAAAAGGGGAAGTACTATGTGGCTACAGCCTTTGATAATAAGGACTTTTTGAAAGATCAATTGGAGATGCGCCGGAAAATTGACTATGTGCTTGATAAAATGAAGAACTATTTTGTTGAGCACAAGCCTTATAAATCTTTCGACTCCAATACGCTGAAAGATATGTTGACGAATTTCTTCGAATCTTGCGGTTTTACTATGGCAAAAGACGTTAACGATTTACAGATGATTACTAAAGCAAAAAATGGAAAAGAAAATTTTTGGGTAGCGCAGTGCATTCTTGATTTATCAGAATGGCACGCATTAGAGTTCGAATATTTAAAAGAAATAGTGAGAGGTTTCTTTGCTTATAAGGCGCTTTATTACCTTGAACGAGAAAATAAAGCGAGCATTTCTTCAAAATTGAAGGATGTTACATTTTATCTGGACTGTTCCCTTGTAATTAATTACTTGGGCTATGATTCAAAAGTACGGCAACAAGGAGTGCGAGAGTTAATTGACTTAATACGAAGGAACGGTGGCCAAGTTTGTGTTTTTGAACACACAGTAGCAGAAGCTGAAAGTCTGCTTTCTGCCTTTGCAAAGAGGGCAGGCAGAAAGAATGCCTTTCAACTGGAGGGTCTTGCCTCAAAGAATTATCCACTGGAAATGTTGGAAGCAATTTCATCATCGGTTAGCGCAAATCTAATGACGCGAGGAATGATTGAGACTGTTCCTGCACCTGGTTATTCTGTGGAAAACTATCCCGATGTCCAAGACGAAAAGGCTATAACGAATTGGCTTAGAGAGTCAAGAGGTAAGTCGGGCAGACACCGTGAAAATGGTGATAGATTTGATTATGATACCAAATCGTTAGCAGCGATTGGAATGCTTAGAAAGAATAATCATCCAACAAAAATTGAACGTTGCAAGGCCATACTGGTTACTCAAGACCCGTGGTTGACGCAGTGCATGAAAGCGTTGTCCCCTAAAGTGTTCCATTCAGAGATTGATTTCGCAATGCTTGACATTGATGTAGTCAGTTTGCTTTGGCTAAGTAGCTATGATGCAAAGAGTTCACTTCCAATGGATGTGCTGATAGCAAATGCTACCGCAGCTTGTCAACTGACGCAGGAGATCATGGATCGGGCAATAGAATTGACAGATCGGTTGATTGAAAGCGGGGATCTCACTGAAGATGCGGCGCTATTAATTCGTAGCCAATCATGTATGCGCCAATATTTGTTTGATGTAACCGAAAATGATGTTAACGCTGTATCTCCTGAGAACGTTCAGCGTGCCATAAATAAGTATGTTAAAGAGAAAGCATCGAAGCATATAGAGGAGGCCACCTCATTACTTGAGAGAAAAAAGCAAAGAGAATTAGACCAAAAAGATCAAGAAATTCAGCAGTTGAGGGCCATAGTAAAACGGATGGAGAATACAGAAAAGGCGCGTGCGAACAAGAGAGGGGAAGCGGCACATCGGGCGAAAGACAAGTCAGAAAAAGTTGCAAAGCGGTTTAAATGCGGCATCATGATTGCTTCTGTCTTAATTCTACTGGTGACTGTTGGTATTTGGGTATTCAAGGTTTTCACCGATTACACAGGACCATTGCATCTGGGGTGGCGTATATTATTTGTTGTTTTGGATATCCTTGCGCTTTTTCAAATCATTGATTATTTTCGGAACCCCAATGGGTGGATTGAACACTTTTCTCGACGGATATGCAATTCTGTTTATACCTATGTGTATAATAAAGAAATTACTAAAATTGACCTTTAGGGCAATAAAAAGAAGGGATTGAATATACTCAATCCCATCTTCAGTTTGTCAAAGAACCCGCCGTCAGGCGGGGGCGGGCTGAGGGCCTTGGTTGAGGTGCGGAGGGAAGGGGCCAAAGCCCTGGAAAGAGAGCCCATTCTAAAAATTGTATAAACCTCTGATATGGTATAGAATAGAAGCACCATATTTGGAGGTTTTACTATGAGCAGCAGAAAAAACGCAGTCCGGAAAAACGAGCCCGGAGAGAGAAGACCCGGGAGTTGTTGCGGAGCAGCGGCGTCAGCAGCATGGAGGATATCCGGGATCTCTTCAAGGAGCCCATCGCGGAATTTATGGAGGACAGTCTGGGTGCGGAGCTGGACGACGAGCTGGGTTACAGTGGGTATGACTACAAGAACAAGGGCACAGAAAAC
>CANQBK010000147.1 GCA_947589485.1 uncultured Clostridia bacterium
GGAAAGACAAGCAGCCTGCAGGGAACAACGAGGATAAGAAGCCCAGCAACAGGAAGCCACCTGTCCGGAATGCCCCAAATTCCCGGCTATTTCTTAACAAAAATCGACTAGATCTGAAGTGGGTGCCTAATCGGGGCTAACTGAGCGTCTTTTTTCAAGTTCTGCTCGGCGCTCATCGTCTAACTTATTCAATATATCGACGAGGTCGTCGAAGTTTGGAAAATACTTGAGCAGGTCTTTTTTCTCATCATGGTTCAGACTGAGGAACTTTTCCTTTGCGTTCTTTTGAATCATTGTCGGCCGTCCTCGATGTCCTCTAGGCCAATCAACTTCCTTGTCATATTCTGTCCTGTTCTTGCTTCCAAGTTTCCTTCCGCGATTGTTTTTCTTCCGCGGCGGTGTAACATTCTCTTCCTCATCCTTTTCCTTGCCTGATTCAATGCCAGATCTCGTGTTCGACTCAGTGTGATCTGGTTCAATCCCGCCTGTTTGGCTTGATGCAACCGGAACAAGAGACACGCTACCCCCATGTGAGGTATCACTTTTCGCTTCAGGTTCACATTGGTCGTCGCGACCTTGTTCGGGTTTAGACTCAGATGGCTGGGAGCCATTCTTGTTGGTATTGTTTCTCCGGCCCGTAGGTCCTGACTTTGGTCCTCTTCTATGCGGAGGCTCTTCTTCTGGAATATCGTGGATCCTTGGTCTCCTTCTTTTTGGATGGTTCTTTCGCTCGTTGGCGATTTCCGCAAAAGCTTGAAAATGTTCTTCTTTAATGCCGAACTCAGCAAAAAACTCCTTTTGTTCAACAAATAAGTTCATCACGGGGGCATAGAAGTCATCGTTGTTTATGAGTTTTATCGAACTCATCCCAGCAATCTGAACGTTGGTATCAAGCTTTCTTTCGTGACAAACCATGGTAATTGTAGCTCTTAATATACTGGCTACAAAGGCGACAAGCCCGCGCCCCTCAACATTTTCGTCTGAGTGGCCTCTTTCACGTTCATTGCCCAGTTGTGTCTTTAAGACAGAGTATTGTATCTCACTTGCCTGGCGCAACTTGTAGATTCTCACCATCTCACTTGCTGAAAGCGGTTTATCAGAAGCTAGAACTTTGTATCCTTTTAAGTTAGAGTCATGAGTGATCTTTTCTGCATCTACAACCAGTTCCTGCTTGCCGTCTTTTTCAATGATATGCATGTATTGCCCTACACGCGAAGGAACTGATGCTGGCTGTCCTGCAGATATTGCCTTTCTGATTATCTCCTCATTTTCGAAGCAGTCGTCTCGTAGTCTTTGACCGCTAAAAAAACTGTCGGTTGTGTATTGCACTAAGCAAAGCTGGGACAATTTGTTGTCGCTGGCAAATATGAGGCCTTCATGTGTAATGGCGCATGTTTCATGTTCAGCCTTGATTCTGTACGCGTAATTGTTGTGAATTAGCTTTGCGTAGTTTTGCTTCATGAACTTATAACCAACTGTATTGTCTTTTAGCATAAGCAAATACGAGTGGTGACTATTTCGCAACCCATTAAGCACCTGCTCATAACAAAAACCACGATCAAGTATAAAGCCAACCATATCAATTTCATTGTCGCCAAGAGTAGCCAATGTCTCCATAAAAGACTTCGCATCAATACGGTTCCCAACATCGATATGGTATGTAAATGGCAGCCCTCGGTTCTTACCATCTGCACACACAACCCACATGCAGCTAATAATTTTAGTATCCTTTTTAGATTTGGGATCCCCAAAAGCAGCTAAGTTGCTTTCTGACAACCCTGAATCAAAATTAGAACCATCACAACTATGCCAGCTTTGGGTTGAGCCTGTTTCCTTGCAATAAGCTCTCCATTCATGTAAAATTCTGTTTCTTACACCCTCGTTAAGGACATTGCTGAACAGATTTGAATACCAATCATCATCGTGACATGCTTCTGAAAACAAAAATTTCCCATTCATCAATTTTGCCATATTGCTATTAGCATTTTTGTGATACAAGATTGAATATGTCGCATAATCCATTACAGCATTTGCATTCAAAGGGCCTAGAACATTAAGAAGAATCTGGTAGATTCCAGACTTAATGCCGGCCCCCAGGATAAGTGCAAATGTTCCAACATCAAGTTCTTGAAGCGGTTGAACCTGATCTGAATACAGTGCCTTCCATATAGCAGGATAGTACTTTTTGAATGCACTGTTTGGATACATCGTATCAGCTGTAACTGGTTGGCCTATTGTTTCACTGCGTATCCGATTTCCGTCTTTTATTTTGACGTAGACTCTATGATCGCTCCAACTAATGTAGGCATTATTTGGTCGTTGGATTGGTCCCTTCTCTTTGAAGATCATACTCTCACCCCAGGAATTAGTTAAGATTTAACTATTTCCTATCATACACCACCAGGCAAGAGCATGCAAGATAATTCGACTAGATTTTCGAGCGGTCTAGAAAAATGTCTGAATCGCACAAGAAATGTCCAATATCGAAGCCGTTTTTGTTTAGAAAGCCGAATATTATGACTTCCTTGTCGGTGCCAAGAAATCTAGTTGATTTTCGTTAAGAAACAAGGCGGAAATTTCGGCTCTAAGATGAGACTGATCATTTTCTCTTTTTGAATTGCTGGTTTCAGATGAAACGGAGACCTCCAGCGATGTAGAGTTATTTTCTGGAAAAGCTGCTTCCAAAGTTCGAACTCCCTGAAACTTCCTGAAATAATGCGAAATTGGAAAAGGACGTCTTGCAATTGTTTCAAGACAGGTGTAAAATAATAAATGTAGAACCCGCACGAGCAAAAGCGCTGATATTGGTATTTGAAGAACGCAATTTGATGGGGTGCTGTCGGCCTATCCAACTGACAGTACGCAGATTATTAAGGAGGGAATACGATGTGAAAAAATCATGCAAACGTTTGGTGACCTTTTTGATTGTCATTGCTTTGGTGTCAGTTCTTTCATTGACGGCATTTGCGGCCACTTGGGAGCGCTCCGGTATATTTAGTGGAGCAGACTATCACGGAGAATATGTA
>CANQBK010000148.1 GCA_947589485.1 uncultured Clostridia bacterium
ATGATTATTATATCCTCAAGCTTATGGCGAATATTTCCGTGACTTGTTCTCCTCGGCTCCGTTATATTTTGTATTTCCTCTTTTAAATCCTCTATCTTCATATCTTTATTTTATTCTTTTTCCTTTAAAAAGTAAATGCTGTTGCCCTGTGTTATGTACATACTTCGTCTGTCTGCCGAGGTATTACTTTGACGTGTATGCGATACTCTCACAGCAAATATAGAATGTCCATATCATATCTATTTTACAAATAAGGCGCATATTAATTACAGTAAAACCAAAACACGGTGATATATATTTATGATACATAAAAATTTATCAAGTGGAGTGATTTGTTTGCACGGAAAAAATCCAAAGAAACCCGACATAAAAAGTCAATTATTGATTATTATACAGACCTCACTATGCTTAGTGGTGATTATTGCCGCTGTTGTATTAAAATCTATCGGCGGTCAGTTTTACGCAAATGCCGCTTCATGGTATTTTGATACAATAAACAATTCCGTATTTACCGAAGGTATCGCTATTTTTAATCCTCCTGCCGATAAAAGCGAAATAAAGGAAACAAGCAATATTTCACCAACGACGGATAACGCCGCAGACCTTGACGGCGAAATAATGCAAAATGCCGCAATGCCACTAAAAAAGGGAACCATTACATCGCCATACGGAGAACGCACCCTAAACGGAAAAACGCAATATCACAAGGGAACTGATATAGGAGCGGACAAAGGCTCCGAAATTTTCGCAATGCTTGACGGTACGGTCAGCATCGCAGAAAAAGACGAATCTTACGGCAATTACATTGTTTTAACACACCAAAAAGGAATAAAGACATTGTATGCACACTGCGACAAGCTGTGCGTAAAGAAAGGCGAAAAAGTAAAGAAAGGACAAAAAATCGCTCTTGTAGGCTCTACCGGAGATTCGGACGGGAACCATCTTCATCTTGAAATAATCGCCGACGGTAAAAACATTGACCCGACTTCCGTTATTGGGAAGGAGTTTTTATGACTCTGCGAATCGGCAAGCTGATACTTGAAATCAGCTACCCTCTTACAGCCGTAATGACTGCAATAATTATATTGGATACATCTCTGTCGGTTATGGTATGTTTTGCGGCGGCAATTATGCACGAGGCAGGACATATATTTATGCTTTGTCGATACAATGCAATGCCGAAAAGGATAAAGCTCACTCTTTTTGACATAGCAATAATTGATAACAAGAAATATTCACGCAGTTATACGCAAGAGTTAGCCGTGGTTCTTGCCGGAGTTTTTGTTAATTTTATATCGGCGGCGATTTTTTATTTACTTTATGTTTCATTTAAAAATCAAATATTTATTATGCTATTCTCGGCTAATTTGGGACTGGGCATATTTAACATACTTCCCGTTGACAATCTTGACGGCGGTCAGGCACTTTTAATATTGTTGTGCAAGTTTTTTTCACCTCAAACCGCACATACGGTTCTTGACATAATTTCCTTTGTCGTACTAATCCCGACCGCCTGTTTAGGGTTCATACTTCTTATTGAGTCACGTTACAACTTTACTCTTTTGGTCACTGCTATATATCTTGTTGCGCTAATATTGTTAAAACATACAAAGCACTGATATTTTTATCAGTGCCGAATCATTACCAAAAAGACTTGGGATATAAGGTATTGAGCAAATTGACATTACGGCGTTCAAAAAGGTATAATAGTATTAAATGATACTGAAAGGGACAAAAAATATGGAATATAAATTTACGGAACGCGGAGCGGAAATAATAACGAAAAATGAATTTGATTTAAGAAACACATTTGAATGTGGACAATGTTTCAGATGGAATGAAACGGACGACGGTTCCTATTGCGGTATAGTAAAAGGCAAATATGCACAAATATACCGTGACGGTGACAGCATTGTAATCAAGAATTGTACGGAACAGGAATTTTATGAAATATGGAAAGATTATTTTGACCTTGACAACGATTACAATAAAATCCGTTCTGAAATAGCGGATATAAGTCCGGAGTTAAAACACGCGGTTGACAGCATAGACGGAATAAGGATACTAAATCAAGAGCCTTGGGAGGCTTTATGTTCTTTTATTATTTCTCAAAATAATAATATTCCGAGAATAAAAGGCATTGTGTCACGTCTATGTGAAAATTTTGGTGAAAAGATTTCCAACGGATACAGTTTTCCGTCAGCCGAAACGATAGCCAAACTCAGCGTTGAAGATTTAGCCCCTTTGCGTTCCGGATTCAGGGCAAGATACATAATAGACGCCGCTCAAAAGGTTGCCTCAGGCAGTGTAGATTTTGAAAGTATAAGATGTACAACACTTGAACAGGGGCGAAAAGAGCTTATGACAATAACAGGTGTAGGGAAAAAAGTTGCCGAATGTACTCTTTTATACGGTTTGCACCGTCTTGAAGCATTTCCGATTGACGTATGGATGCAAAAAGCGTTATCAACACTTTTCAAAGAAATAAATATATATAATCTCGGAGTATATGCCGGCATTGCTCAGCAATATATTTTCCATTACAGCCGACTGCACCCCGAACTGGTAAACAACTGAAAGCACTAAGGCGGCGCAGTGCCTGCGCTGTCGATTCGCGGCGCAGTGCCTGCGCTCTCAATTCGCGGTGCCGAGCCGGCGCGGGCAATTCGCGGTGCGGTGCCCGCACTGTCGATTCGCGTTGTCGCTCACTCCGTTCGCTCGTACTGAAAACAACAAGTATGTTCGCGCGGCGTAAGTTAATATTCCCATAATTAAAAGTTTCGCTCAAGCCTTTTCAAAGGATTGCGGCGCAGTGCCTGCGCTCTCGATTCGCGTTGTCGCTCACTCCGTTCGCTCGTACTGAAAACAACAAGTATGTTCGCGCGGCGTTAGTTATTTTATCCATAGTCAAAAGTTTCGGTCAAGCCTTTTCAAAGGCTTGCGGATTCCAAAGGCAGAGCCTTTGGCGGGTTTTAAGGGCAGAG
>CANQBK010000149.1 GCA_947589485.1 uncultured Clostridia bacterium
ACTTCATTCTACCAGAGACCGTAAGCCATGTCTACTTCTTTGCCATTTTCTTTTTGCGCAACTTATTGTACCTTATCAGTTTGATATAGATGGTCATTCCACTCTATCTGGTCGCATCCAGATAGGGCTTGAAAGACGCGGCTCCGGGAAGTACAGGCACAGTGGAGTCCATAACTTCTCCGGCAAGATAAAGTGCGGACAGTGCGGCTCATGGTATGGCTCGAAAGTCTGGCATAGCGCGGGACGGAAACCAGGGTATAAGCAAAGCTCCTCATCACCAGTTTCCTCTGGTGGCGAGGAGCCTTGCCCTATCTACTCAATTACAACAATATAGTTTGCTGATATTTCATCAAACGTGGAATTCACATCCGCAAGCACTTCATGAAGCTGCTCGTTCAACCTTCCATGAACATAAGCATCTCGTGCATTCGGCTTTTCTAATAGCACCCACTTGAGCTGTTTATATGAGTATTTTGCAAAAGCAATCCACTGTGGATAATTAATTGCCATTGGATTTTGCGTAAAATACACCTTCCCGGCATTAACGGCAGTTGCTGCTGAATGTCCGATAAACAACATGGTCGCAAGTTTTGGATGCTTTTCCCGATTCAATGAAAATGGAATTGACTGTTTTACAGAGTGCCCTTCTTTAATTCGTTTGAAAGCATACCCTATACGAGTTGCTACCTCAACAATCATTACCGGAATAGACAACGTACAGAAATGTATAAAGTCATATCCTTCATAATACATACCTTGTACAATCTCCGCAATAGTCTGATCATACTCACCAATTTCACCAAACTGAAGGAGATTGAACAATCCCATCATCGGAGCCGGAAGCCCCATAGAAGTAATGAGGTCAGATTTAAAATGAATAATCTGTTTGGCTATGGCAGTAAAAATATCTGTCTCTTTTCGATCAGCATAATTCTCCATAACCTGTGATACGATTTTACCTGACTTATCAATAGTAGTCATTCTCCCTGTCAGTATGTCCATCACGCCAAAAATAAGTCCAAGAAACGGATCATGTCCAAGCGAAAGCAGTCGATGATAATATGCGGACAACCCTTCTACATATATTGTGGTGTTTCGATTATCCTGTGCATCATATGGAACTTTACTGACTTTTGAATTGGCCAGCTTTTCCATCTCATCTTCTGGAAATTTCTTGTCAAACCAGTCTCTGACATAATTTGCAAGAGTTCCACCTTTTAAACCTTGTGGAGTCTTCTGCGGAATACCCACCAATAAAATATCAACGGCAGCTCCAAGCATTCCTGCAGCAACACTGATTGTTACATCATATTTATCTAAGTGATGAAGCTGATTATACTCTGCATTCAGTAACTGAATTTCTTGACTATTCCTTTGAAGTTCCGCTTCCGTAAAAATCGATTCAAGTGCATAACCAGAACCTACAACTTGTTCTGCCTCAATGCATAGATCTTCCCATGACGGTACTACCATTATTTTTGGGGGTTCTTCCTTTTTCGGCACTGTTGGTATTTCTGTATATCCAAGCACTCGAAGCAAATCTTCACTTTCCTGAATTCTGCCATCAATATCAAATGATGAAGACATCGATGCCTTTATTCTTTTCAGTTCCTCATCATGATATTTCAGCACATCGTTGATTTGCTGTTCTGTTTCAGTATATTTGTATTTACTCATCGTTGGCCCTCTTTTTCTCAAGCTCTGCGATTTGTTTTTTTAATTCCTGTATCTCAGATTGCAGACCACTCATTTCCTTCTTCAATTTGGAATCATACGCCAATAGGCGACCCTGTCTTTCTTTGTCGATCTCAGCTTTCGCACCAAGCTCCTTTATGACCGCATTATGCTTGGCAAGCGCCTTTTCATACAATGCCTCTTTCTCCTCGGCTTGCCGCTGATACTTTCTGATTAAAATGAATGCACTTATAGTCGTAAGCAGAGCAGTCAGAACACCTATCTGAATCTATAGCAACTTTTCCTACTTTAGCCAAACCGGAACCTGCTTTATCCAACATCGGTGCCAACTTGTTCAAATTGAATTTGCTCACCGCTCCACCTCGCTTATACAACGCCTAAGTCGTGTTGTAAATCCTTTATGGCTTGCTGAAGCAGGATATTAATACTCTGCAAGTAATCCAGCCGTTCTTTATCTGCGTCAGCCTCTGCTTTCATTGCTTTTATTATTGCATCATGCTTTTTGAGTGCCTCTTTGTATAGGCGCTCTTTCTCCTGTCGCAGTTGCTTATTCTTTAAGTGTGAAGCAACTCCAACTCCTACAGCGGCAAGTCCCGCGACTGGTGCAGCAAGAACAAACACACCTGCTACCATACCTCCTCCAACGATAGCTCCTGCCGTAGCAAGACCGGATGTAATACCGGCTGCCGATAATCCCACAACACCAAAACCATAGAGCGCTGCAAAAGAACCCACTCCTCCTATGCCTGCTCCAAGTGCTCCGGCTAAAACCTCAGGGATTGCGCTTCCTCTGATAGTGCGATTTTTATCATTCAATGCCATCGCAGCCTCATTTACGACATTAACAACTGACTGCATGGAATCTACACTCTGGAAGTTCATGTCCTTTTTCCTTTTTATATACGTGTCTTTCTTCTTTTCGTTACTCATAACTTTCTCCATTTCGTTACAACATATTTTTGATTTATAACCTCTGCCTGTGAAATGCATCCTCTCAAATGAGTTTACACCCCATTGGTTTTCAGGCAATGCGGCAATCGCTGAATTGTATCACACTCTGCGCTCTACTTTCACAGATCACGTCCTCCGGCTTGGGGTCCAGAAGCTCTACCATCATGCGGATGATGTACCGATGGGCGCGGAACTGGCCGTTGTTAACCCCAGCGGTGGAAAACTTGGACAAGAGGTATTCGTAGCGTCCCCCGCACGTCGGTGTCGCGGAGCTGCGCCATCCGGTCATAGATGCCGTCCAGGGCGGTGACGATCTTG
>CANQBK010000150.1 GCA_947589485.1 uncultured Clostridia bacterium
TTTCATTCTTATTATATCTGACTCATCTGTATTTGCTTCAATATCTTTATATCTGATTTTTGTTTTGGGCAAGAACATACCACCATACCCTTTTAGGCATGGAGTATAATCACTTCCATTTGCACAAATGATTTTATTATGGTTATTACTTGGTTCTTCCCCTAACCTTAAACTAACAGGCAATAACTTATGCTTTACAATTGAAGCACCAAGTTCTTGATTCGGAAAATTATCAATCATAGTTTATCCCTCGATCTCCTTAATGATCTTATCAATCTCATCTCTCAAAACCTGCTCCCTTGCAACGATCTCCCTGATCTCAGCGTTGAGCTTAACAATATCGACAACCTCACGAGTATCCTCCTGCTCAATATATGTTGAAACAGAAAGGTTATAGTCGTTTTCTTCAACTTCTCTGTACTCTGCAAGGTGAGCAAAATACTTAACTTCCTCACGGCTTGTAAATTCATCGACAATTCTTGAAATGTTTTCTTCTGTCAGCTTGTTGTTATTCGTGACCTTAATAAATTCTTTTGAAGCGTCAATAAAAAGTATCTTGTTGTCTGTCTTTGACTTTTTCAGCACCATTATACAGGTAGCTATGGAAGTACCATAAAAAAGGTTGCTTGGCAGCTGTATAACGCAATCTACGAAGTTATTATCTACCAGATATTTTCTGATCTTCTGCTCTGCACCGCCACGGTACATGATACCCGGAAAGCAAACAATAGCAGCAGTACCGTTAGTCGCAAGCCATGAAAGCGAGTGCATGATAAACGCCATATCTGCCTTTGACTTCGGAGCAAGCACACCTGCCGGAGCAAAACGTGGATCATTGATAAGAATAGGATTGTCACTTCCTACCCATTTTATCGAATATGGGGGATTTGATACGATCACCTCAAAAGGCTCTTCGTCCCAATGCTGCGGTTCTGTCAGCGTATCCTCATGTGCGATACTGAATTTGTCACAGCTAATATTATGCAAAAACATATTGATACGGCAAAGGTTATATGTAGTGATGTTTATTTCCTGACCATAAAAACCATTATGGATATTATCCACACCAAGAATCTTTGCAGCTTTCAGCAAAAGCGAACCCGAACCACAGGCAGGATCGTACACCTTGTTGACCTCAGTTTTACCCACAACAGCAATTCTTGTAAGCAATTCGGAAACCTCCTGAGGTGTAAAAAACTCTCCGCCTGATTTGCCTGCATTAGACGCATACATTCCCATTAAAAACTCATATGCATCACCAAAAGCATCAATCGTATGATTACGATAATCACCAAGCTTCATACTTGCAATACCGTCAAGCAGTTTAACAAGCTTTTCGTTTCTCTTTTGCACTGTTGAACCAAGCTTGTTACTGTTTACGTCAATATCATCAAAAAGTCCCTTAAAATTTTCCTGACTGTATTCTCCCATTGCTGAAGATTCGATATGATTAAATATTCTTTCAAGAGTCATGTTCAGGTTTTCGTCATTCTTTGCTTTTGCTATTACATTACAAAACAATTCGCTTGGTAAAATAAAATATCCTAATCCGTTCACCATATCTTTTCTTGCAGATTCTGCTTCTTCATCGCTGAGCTTTGCATAATCAAATTCAGTAGCTCCGGCTGCCCGTTCGCTTTCGTTCAGAAACTGCGTCAGATTCTCTGAAATATATCTATAAAACATTATACCAAGTATATATTGTTTAAAGTCCCATCCATCAACAGAGCCACGAAGATCATCAGCAATACTCCATATTGTTTTATGAAGTTCTTCACGCTCCTGTTCTTTTTTTATATTTGCCATTTCTATTTCCTCCTGAGAAGTATACCAAAAATACATACATAATAATTTTATCATATCCGTCACAATTATACAAGTTCTATAATAATATTTTTCATTTCTATCTGTAAATCGTCCAATAATACATTACACCTTATTTCCTTTACATTTTTATCCTGTTCCAATACTTCGGAATATGCATATTGAATGGCATCGTAAGTTTTACAAACGTCTTTACTTTTATTGATATAATCAGGAAATCACAAAAATTAGTGATTAAATATTCCCCCAAAAAATTTCCCCAAAAGTGTATTTTTAAAAATATACTATGTAATGGGGCAAACCTTTTTATCCTCAAAGGGGCAAAATAAATTATCCTCCGATTTGTTTTAAAAATGGAAATTTATAGTCACTTATATTTTTTGTTATTTTGTATTGTGATTAATTATCTCCTAAAATATAAGTGTTTAAATTACGTGGAAATAAGGTTATTTATATTACGATTTAGATTATCAAAATGACAATAAAATAGGAGTTTTATTGAAAAAAATGACCTCAATAGGTGCTTTTCGACACCTACTAAGGTCATTTCTCTTACTTTTTATTATTCACTTTTTATCAGGCAAACCACTTATTTTTTCTATCCGTTTCGTTTTTTGTGAGTAAATTTGCGAATAAATTTATTATAATTGTTGGTGAATTTGATTGTCATTTTTGAGTTGATGAGAATAGTGAACTTGCCCCGAATCAGGATAAATGGGTTTGCCCAAAAATACTCGTTATTATTCCCACTCTACTACAAGGCATTTATCAGCCCTATTTTTCGGCTATTTCTCGTATCTTTCATATCTCTATTATCAGAGAATACAGCTTCAAAAAAGAGAGTATCATTTTTATTGGTACGATTTTGGTACGCTGTTAAATATGTGTTTAAGCATATCAACAGTAGAATTTTTCATCAAAATATTTCTTTGGTACTCTACCGCTAACAACTATAAAGCCCTTTTTTGATAACTCATCATTTAACCGTTTAATAATGCGGTATGCTGTGGGCTTGGACACGGTAAGTATAACGGAAATATCATCAGCATTGTAGAATACTCTTGTATCTGTCAA
>CANQBK010000151.1 GCA_947589485.1 uncultured Clostridia bacterium
TCAAGAAATTTCGCTAAATATTCTTTGCGATTTATTCCGAACGCCTCCATATCGGAATAATCTTCTCCTCCGCATATTACTGTACACAGTCCTATGATTATTATATCCTCAAGCTTATGGCGAATATTTCCGTGACTTGTTCTCCTCGGCTCCGTTATATTTTGTATTTCATCTTTTAAATCCTCTATCTTCATATCTTTATTTTATTCTTTTTCCTTTAATAAAGTAAATGCTGTTGCCCTGCATCCATTGGCAATTTAATTTGTCCAAATTCGGGCAAGGACTTAAAGTTCAAAAACATCTCTTCGTTAAATCGCTGCTTTAAGCCTAATTCTTTTTCCGTTGAAACCAAATCATTTGTTTGTATGACATCTAATGCCTTTTGGAAATCAAATTGATCTAACACTTTTTTGGTGAAGGGACGTTTTGAATCCAAGAAAGCAATACTACACAGAAATTCTTGTACATTGGGCGAGTTTAGGATTAACATAGCAGTGTATGCAGCATCATATGTAGGAAGGCAGATAAAATAGCTTGTATCATCCGTCATTATCGGGCAGCCGTTTTCTGAACTCAAAAGAGAGAATAACGGTTTTTTATAAAATCCACTCACGCCTACTTTGTAAGGCGAATATGAATACTCGCCAACTCCAAACATAGCATAATCGGGGGCATTATTATAGATTGAACTTTTCCTTTTTTCAAAGAATCCTCTATGTGCAGATAAGTATTTCCAAGTTTTAGGCGCGTCCGTTTTAATATGTGATGTATCTTCTCTAATTACCTTTTGAGTTACAATTACATATTTATCCGAACTATCAACAATCGCAGATTTGAACATACTGCTCTTTATAAGCGGGTAAACATAATTAGATTCTATATCTACTGTTTCTGCCAAACCATTTACAAGACGATCATTTTGTAAAGACAATTCCATTATTTTTGAGCAATCGTGCTTGACACCTTGCCTCCACTCGAAACAAGATGTCCCTGAAAAATCTCCGCAATTATATGCCATTTGTTTGCGCAATTCTCCAGTATGATAATTGATTCTGTTCATTAATATTTCTGGTTTTTCGAATGAATACACACAACAAAAATCAGCAGAAACATTATTATCGCTTAAACCGATTACAAGTAGACAAGCGCTTGCATTGATGCCAAACACTTTATTTGCATTAAACTCATAAATATCACATGCGGAAAATGGAATTTGATTGCGTCTCAGTTCTGAGAAAACGTTTCTTGCCACAGAAGTTTTGCACAGCATTGCAATAGTTGCATTTGTGCCATATAATAAAGATATCAACCGAAGAATTATATACTCACAAATATCAAAATTACTAGATCCAGTAAGTGCATCCATACCTTTCAATCTCTTGAAATTTGCTTTCCTAGGAAGATTGTCAGAATTCAAAGCTGATAAGGTACTATTGGTGACCCACGGTGGGTTTCCAATCACCAAAACATTACTTTTATTCCCAATCACTGTTGCTAAATCAAGTGAAAAGAAATCTGCATTGATGATTTGAACTCTAGAGTCAGTAATGCTGCTTTGACATAGTTCGCAATACTCAGGGTTTAATTCAATCCCTAAAATGCGCTCCGCATCAAAAATTAAGCTATTTTTTATAAAGTTCCCCGTTCCACAAGTTGGTTCAATTACAACAGATGGATTGATTTTCCTTTTTTCTTTTAAAAATTTGCAAACACTCAACGCAAAAGAATCAGGTGTTTGATAATCGCCGTATTCCCGTTTACCATTCATAATTAACAACTCCGTCAACTTTATTGTTTAGTTCAATAACTCTAGCGTATTGCAATCTCCATTGTAAAGCATTACTTATTGTCAAATATCCCTGTACGGGTGGGTTAACCAAAATCTCTTCTGCTAGATTATTATAAACAATTTCATCACCCGGAACATTTTTGTCTTCTAAGAAACCTATTATGTCTTCCTTATACGCACCATCTTGCACCATTTCTCTAAGCCGCCTAGTAATGGTAAAATCTGCTGTTCTTGCGGCATCAATAAAAGTGCAATGAGTAAAATGCAAATGGCATGCTTTCCTTGAATCTTCTTTTTCATAAACAAATACGAGTAAATTGTATCCTAATCCATAAATCTTTTGACGAGCATTCTTAAAAGGGCAGCTTGATTGGGGCTGAGTTATTGATGTGACCTTTATATCAGTACAAATATTTTCGCCAGGCAAATCAATTCCTTTTGCACTACTTCCTATAGTAACTGTGAAATTTTCTGACAAATAACGCTGAAATCTATGTTCTACATATGTCCCAACAGCTTTTCCATCAGTAACGCCAATTAACTCCGAATGATTTTTGTGAGACATAAATTCACAAAACACTTTTGCTTCTTCAATCAAATGTTTTATCGTAAGTATAGGTTTCATTTTATACCCTCATTTTATCAATTATTTATCTTCTGGAAGTAATTCCAATATATCGTCTATGCTACAATCAAGTGCAGTACATATTTTTGGCAAGGACTTCTACCGTAACATTTTCGTTTTTGCCAAGTTTAGCAATGAGAGAATTACTAATTCCAGCAGCCTCACCAAGTTCTTTCTTTTTCATGTTCTTGTCTATAAGAAGTTTCCACAACTTGTTATAACTTACAGCCATATGAGCACCTCATCAAGCATGAATTATATCATTTGAATTATACCAAAAATATCTCTAGAAATCAATAAGTAATTACACGAAGGACAGGGCAACCGCATGAAAGAATTATGAAAATTTGTTAAAAATAACGCTTGACAAAAATTCATCATCAAAAGAACAT
>CANQBK010000152.1 GCA_947589485.1 uncultured Clostridia bacterium
TTTCTATTGACAAATCCGCCGCGCTGTGTTATAATAGAGTCAGAAAGCCAAAGGGGCTTATCTAAATTATAGAAAGGAGCCATAAAGTTATGGTTTACAGAACAGTCGCTTTTGATTTAGAAGCGGGAAAGACACGCGCGGGTCACTACTACGCGCAGGACGACATCCTCGGTGCTAACGGTATTATGGACGTGAACGCCGTAGATGAAGACGATGCTATACAGTCACGCCTCAACTACGAAGAGCAATATTTTCTCGAAAGGCTCGCCAAAAATGAACATATGGAGCGCGGCTATTATAGCCTCACAATTTTCAATGAGTATGAGGGAGACCTCGACATTCGCAAAATAGCGGTTTTTGCTTATCCGCTTAACTACTGAAAGGAGATTTTATTATGATGACTTTTGAAGATTTAATGTTTATATGGAGACTCTTTAAAGAACCCAAAATCAAGGAAGAGAACTATATAGAAGAGTTTTCCAACTTCTTACAAGCGAACAAAGACATTGTCAGTGATTACATACAGAAAGGAGAAAACAAATGAACGTACAAGAAATTATGAAGGCTGTTGAAAAACAGAATGAAGAATTGAGGGATATAATACAGCAAACCCGCAAAGTCGACTATTATATCAAATGCCTCAACGATGCTTTAGACCAGTTGCAGACAATGCTTGAAGTTACTGATGCAATGCAGGATATAAAAACAACGCCCGACGGCGCCGTTTATCTGAACTTGGAAGGAGTGAATAATTATGATTAAAATTATAGAGGCTATATATCAATGGCTTTTACGTGCGCGCGAAACGTCTATGTACAACGCCCAAATGTCTTATTTTACAAGGGGGAACAGAAAATGAGCGAAATATACGATATATTAAAACGCGTTAAATCTGAATATATAGATTTAAGCGGGGTATTTTGCAGAATAGACTCAACCGAACCCGACGCGCTCGACGTTATAGGGTACACGGACGAAATCACCGCGCGGCTCGTGACAATACTCAACCTTACGCAACAGGCTAAACATATGGCAACTTTTGAACTGAAAAGAAAGGAAATCACCAAATGACAATTGAAAACCAATCAAACCTCAAATCTATATCGCCCAAACTCCGCACTATCCTAAACGCGGAATTTAACACCCCGAACGGATTGCGCCCCAACACGAAAAACATCACGATACGCTATCATAACGGGTTTCACCACTTTATAGTATTTACCGCCGACGGGTACCACTATATCTTGTATACGGATAGCTTCAAGATACAGTATGCGGGAGAGGGTAAAGACTTCCTGCACCTTTTAGGTAAATTACTTAACGAAAAAGACCCCGCCAAAGTCTTTATCAGATACAACACATAGAAAAAGCCGCCCGATTTACACCGGGCGGTTTTCTTACCAATCAAGCGAATAGTCAATCTTTCTTGTAGCAACTAGCACCCCTATGACGCTGAAAATATCCTCAACTATCCTGTCGTATATCATCGTCCATTGCGGCATTAACTCTATAATATCCCTCAAAACGTACCCGCTCCGTATCTCGTGATGCTGTCCGTCGTTATTATTTTCAGTCGTCCCTATAGTTTTCAGGTCACCGTCTAATACCTGCTCGGTCTGAACATCTGTGCCTGTATGGCTTACGGTCTCCGTATCAGTACCGCCTGATTTTAAGACGTTCGTCTCTTTATAGCTCTGGTAGCTTTCCTCGGTTCTACTGTCGGGCTGACTCGTTGACGTTGCATTGTAGGCGTAGCTTGTCGTATCGTTTCGTATAGTACCTGTAGGCGTCCTTGTGTCATCCTCTGTCCGCCCGTAGGTCATCTCTCTGGTGTCCTCAATCCCGCGCGTTAACTCGTTCTGTTTAATCTGCGTGTCTGTTGTCGTGCTGGTACTCTGCCCCTTACCCGTCTCTTTATCAGTACCCTCAACCTCTTCAAAATAACTTTTGTAGGGGTTTATCTCTGCTAACGCTTCATATTGCGCCCTGTTCACCGTTATCACGTTTTCGGCGTATTTTTTCACTTCTTCGCTGCTCAAATCAGGTCTTACGTTCGACAATCCCCGCAAAGCCTCGAACCTGTACTTTAGCGCGGTAAAGTCCAAATAGTCAATCTCAAATTCCCACGTCTTCAAAAAGTCTTTTATTAACATTCCAACCTCACCTCTCACGTAATAACCAAATTATTGACTCTTACTTTTATGTTCGTGTCAAAAAGCGCGTTCACTTTCTCAATCATCTCGCCCCTGCATTTCAGCTGGTCGTAAATATTAATCGACAGCATATCCTCATCAGCCTCGACTTCGTCCGTTATCATACGCTCCGCTTTCTTAGCAATATAGCTTACGCCGTTAAAGTTATAAAACTGTTTAAGATAGCTTGCTTTTAAACTCTGCAAGTCGTTGACCATACCGCGCGCGTCGGCGCAATCCTTGCTAATAATAGGTATAACTTCCTCAAATATACCTGTCTCTAATAATGGAACATAAGGCTCTCCGTCGTGTAACTTCTTATACCACAATTCAAGCGTATTAACGGCGTTGTCCGTCTTAGCGCCTACTGTGTTCATAGCTCTTGACGCTTCGGCAATCATAGATAAGCTCAAATCTATATCGCCTAAAATCTCGCTGAAATAGCGCAACCTCTCGCGTATCACTGAGAACCCGCGCCTCGACTTGTCGCGGCTTGTGTTATAACCTATGACACAATCTATCCCGTCCTTGCCGTCGAAATCGCCCAATACGGGCTGCGCCCCGGTGTAACCCGTGCCGTTGTTGTATATCCCGACGCCGTTTACCG
>CANQBK010000153.1 GCA_947589485.1 uncultured Clostridia bacterium
TGCCATCAGTGCCGTCATAACCGAGAAAACGGGAAAGGTGGGACTGATTATCCGTGTCAACGAGCAGCACCTTTTTGCCTTTTAGTGCAAGTCCTGCACCGATATTAATTACGGTCGTTGTTTTTGCTACGCCACCTTTCTGATTGGCAACGGCAATGATTTTTGCTTTTTTCATAATTGTATTCTCCTTACTTGAAATTAAATTTTTATAAATAAAAACCGCCTGCTTATTACAGACGGTTATTTATTATTAATTAGATTTCTTCTATTTCTTTCCACTAATTTTTTAAATTTTAAATTATGTATTTTACAATACGTTTCTGCATAACTGCCTTCATAACCTTTAATTGTTATTTTTTTACACCTAAAAAAACTATATTTACTAATATGCACCACGCTGTCGGGTATTATTACGTTTGTCAGCCTTTTGCAATCGGAAAACGCCAAATTGCCTATTGATGTAACGCTGTCGGGAATGGTTACGCTTGTCAGCCTTTTGCAATCGGAAAACGCCTCATTGCCTATTGATTTAATACTGTCGGGTATTGTTACGTTTGTCAATCCTGTGCAGCCGGCAAACGCATCTTTGTCTATTAATGTAACAGTATTGGGTATAGTGTAGTCACCTTTCTTACCTTCGGGATATGCTATCAGAGTAGTTTTATTTTTGTCAAATAAAACACCGTCTTCGGATGTGTAGCTTTTGTTATTCTTATCAACATTGATACTTGTCAGTCCTGTGCAACCGAAAAACGCAGAGTTACCTATTGATGTAACACTGTCGGGAATGGTTATGCTTGTCAGACCTGTGCAATCTTCAAACGCCCTATTGCCTATTGATGTAACGCTGTCGGGAATGATTATGCTCGTCAGTCCTGTACAATTACGAAACGCATAATTACCTATTGATGTAACACTGTCGGGAATGGTTATGCTTGTCAGTCTTGTGCAACCGAAAAACGTACCAAAGCCTATTTCTGCAACACTGTCAGGAATTGTTATACTTGTCAGTCTTTTGCAATCTTCAAACACCAAATCACCTATTGATTTAACAGACTTTCCGTGAATTTCAGACGGAATAACAACATCACCGCCGTTTCTGGTATAACCTGTAATTGTCACACTGCCATCCCAATTTTCATTCCATCTAATCCCTATATTCATATTAATTCTCCTTTTAACTATTTAATAGATGTGTTCAGAAAGTCACTAACAGCACCTTTCTATGCTCGCAATATATAGGTATATGCGAGGTGCAACTGTGTCAACTGTTCAGAGTAACTTGGGTGTATCCTCGCAATATATAAAGTGTATACGAGTTGCAACCGCCATAGGATGCTTCTTTTTAAGCTGCTCATTCTCGCAATATATAGGTATATGCGAGGTGCAACCCTGCATCCACCGCCTCAAGCATATTAGGAATCCTCGCAACATATAGACATATGCGAGGTGCAACCGCTATATATTGTGCATACGGCTTGAATGTATGCAGTTTATACCTCACCGAGTGTATTTGATACCTTCCGAAGAAGGAATTACTCACACTGTTCTCGATTTTCGGACGCCGAGTCGCCCTTATAATTAACTTAATTTTCAGACTTTTCCAAAGATTTTTTTATAATCTCATCTATTTTTGCAATAGCAATATTTTGACTTGCATTATAAAATGCAGTCATTTTCTTTCCGCAATCAGGACATATGAAATATTCTGTCAATTCCTGTTCTTTATCAATAGTGCCGCAAGAGCTGCACCGTCTTGTCAGATAAGTCGGTTTTAAATATTTTACAGTTATGCCGTATTCGTTTGCTTTCTGTTCTATTTTAGTCTGTAAGTCGTAATAACTCCAGTTCTTAAGGAATTTATTGTCTGTCGATACACCAGTCAGATTTTCCATCTGTATGACAGAACAATTATTTTTAACAGCATATTCGACTAATGCCCTACTGTATTTATGATTGCAGGTGTCACGAAATCGTGCGATTTTGTCTTCAATTCTATATGCAGGACGGTTTCTTGTTTTTATACCGTGACCTATTCTGCCGTCACCACAGTATTTAGCTTGTCGGAGCAGAGATCTTCTACGCTGCTCCGTCTTTCTTCGGAAATTTTCTATTTCATCACCGTCGATAATGAACCTGTTACTGTCGCCATAAACAGATGCACATATCGGGTGTGTGTAATCAAGAAATACTCCGAGTATCTTATCATCCTCAAGAAATATTTTTTTGCCGTTTTTGCCAACCTTTGCCGCCGGAAAGTCATAGACGAGGTTCAGCTGCCACATTTTCTTATGCCTGTTATACTTCATCAGGCTTCCGGCTATTGCATATTCACCGGCAATACAACGCTCCAATATACAGCGTGTAGACTTATCCTTGACAAGAGCCTTAAAACACAAGTGCAGTTCTGATAAATTAAACTTTTCTTTAGCTTTTCTATTAAAAAGTTTGATATTTATATAAAAGTTCTTGTACTCCTCATCTGAGCTAAATATGTATATCGATTGTTTCGATAATTCTAACGGTTGGTCACTATTGTAGTTGATAATTGAACGGTTTCCTTTAAACATCTCACTCTTGGAGTTATTAAACTCTTTATAAGCCTTATCCGTAGTAGCTGACATATTGACACTATACAGGTCATATTCACCACTTCCGGATACAGCCTTATATGTGTATCCTCTCAGGGACATTCCTATAACATCCTTTTCATTCGGATATTCGTTATTTTTCTGTTTATAGTCGCTTGCAAAACCGGAATATTCCCAGCAAAGCTGTATGACTTTGTTTTTAAT
>CANQBK010000154.1 GCA_947589485.1 uncultured Clostridia bacterium
GAAGTTAAATACATAAATCTGTGAATGTTCCGTGCCTACACGATTTATTCTACCTACACGCTGCATGATCTTTGTAGGATTCCATGGAAGATCGTAGTTTACCAGACAATTTGAACGATGCAAATTGATACCTTCTGCTAAAATATCGGTAGTAATAAGTACGTCATATCTGTCATTATTCTTTCCAACATACTTAGGGTTAAAGCTGTCCTCTATATCTGCTTTCATTTTCATACTGCTCATACTGGAGAAAGCAATAACACGCTCTCCATATATTTCCGAAAGACTTTCAAGCAGATATTCGGCTGTTTCTTTTGACTCAGTAAAAATAATTATCTTATTGTCTGCCAGTTTTTTATTATGCTTAAGCTCCTGAATAAAGGTTTCAAGTTTCGGATCACTGTCTATGGAATCCCAGAGTTGCTGTAAATATTTCAGCTTTGAAAGGTCTTTATTAAGATCAATAATGAACTCTCGCTTAAAATCCTCTTTTTTGAAATGATAGCCGTCTTCATTTTCTACCATTTGCATAAGAGCGTCAGTATCTCCGGAATCAATCAGCTCGTAGACATCGATCTTCTTGCTGATCCATATCTCACCTGTTGATTTATACATATTGATAAAACGTTCGTATGATTCTATAAACCTTGTCAAAGTCATTCTGAAAGCATAAAAACTGCTCTCCAGTCGTTTGATCAGAATACCTTTCATAAAACCACCCATATTGTGCTGTGCTGTCATCAGGTTAGCGTACAGTTTAGCATTTTTCAGATATGTAAGCGGTTTGTATCTTGAATAGCTGAAATCTTTAATTGCAGTAATTGTTTCGTTAAAAATGCCGTCAATAACATCATCAAATACATATTCTATTTTTTCTGGAGCATCTAATTTCGGAAATGACAATCCCTGTTGTTTCAAATCATCCTGATAACACTGCATTATCTCAGTTCTTGTTCTTCTTATCATAATGTGTCTGAGGATCTTATCCCTTATTTCATCAGAATTATCCCTGACTTGTTTCATATAATCCGAAGTGCCGGGCTTTAATCCTTTGAATTTGCCCTTAAGTGAAGCGAAAAATCCTTCAAGATTCTTGACACCGACAATATTGCTGTTGTGTTTCGGCTGAAACAGGTATATCTGATTTTCAATATCACTTGCATAGTTATTGATCGGTGTTGCAGAGATAAGAACAATCTTTTTTCCATAACATATACTATGTAGCTTGCTGAATGTATCTGTTCCGGAATTCCTGAAACGATGTGCTTCATCAATAAACACATAATCATAATTCATATCGCTTCTGATAATATCATCAAGCTTACCAAGCGATACAACTTTTGCAGCAACATCAAATTCAAGCAGGACTTCTTCCCAATAATGCACCAATACCGGAGGACAGATTATCAGCTTACGACCTTTTCCGAGACACTTTGCAAGCATCGCACATATATATGTTTTACCAAGACCAACAACATCTGAAATAAACACACCATTATAAGCTTCCAAAGTCTTTTTTGCCTGTACTACTGCATCACGCTGATAACGAAGATCCATATAACCATCGGGAAGAAGATTCTGCATAGACACATCTTTATCAGCATTTATTTCTTCACGGAAAAATTCATAAAGCGTTTTTAAGAAGATCTCATAAGGAGTAATATTATTTCTGAGCCAAGTATTATTTGTTGCTGTTTCAATATAGGCATCCTCAATCGGTATACTGTCTTTCCAAAGGTTTTCAAACCGATTTAGAGCAAACTCAACATCATATGTATCTCTTAATTCAACATTAAATTCCAGATTATTTACCAGACCAGCTTCCGAAAAATTACTGGAGCCGGTTATTACGCTTCCCATATAATCAGACTTTTCCGGATCCTTACGCATAATATAGACTTTTGCATGAAGCGGAGCATCTACATACATACGCATTTCTATCTTACCTGATTTCAGCCAATCTATGAAATTGTAAACACCTTTTTCTATCTCGGCTGTTGCAGGACTATCATCAAATTCCTTCTGTACTTTTTTAGTATAATGCTCAGTAGCTTCTTTAATTGTAAGATCACCGTTTGCACTATCAATAATATCAACAGTATATCTATCAACATTCAAACCAATAAGAATACGAATTTTTTCAATTTCCTCCATTGCTTGATTAAGCCTGAAAAAGCCACTGGTGCGGAAATATCCAACAAGAATATCAAAGAATTGAGTATTGTTTTTCAGGATTTTATTAAATCTGGAATAAAGATCATTTTCGGGTTCATTTGTAAAAAACTTCATATCATAAAGTTTCATTTCACTGCCATTCATATATCTTTCCTCCAAGCATAGTAATCATCTATATTCATTTTGATATATCAAATGTATAAACACAGTTATTATATCACATTCTACACAATTATACAAGTTCTATATTTCTTTTTATATCTAACTTGTACAATAAAATGCACCATCATTTAATCCACTACATCTATTATCCGCAATTTCCTCTTCTCCGCTTTCTCCCTGAACTTTGCAGCTCCGCCCGTAATCTTATACACATAGCACACCGCAAAATCAGAATGCTGTATCATCCAATCATTCCGCTTTGATATAGCGAACTTCCTCGGAACAGTTTCCAGACCATCAGGAAAAATAGTATCTTCACCATACAATTCTTTTATATGTTCATCCGGC
>CANQBK010000155.1 GCA_947589485.1 uncultured Clostridia bacterium
AATGGGACTTTAAGTCCCATAATCATATATGCTATATCCACTTGCTGTCCTGCTCATATTTTTTTACGAGTTTGTAAAACGTTGTTCGTTTAAGTCCGGATAGCTTCATCGCAAGGTTGCCGGATATTTCTTTTCGTTTCCAACGAGTATAAACCTCATCCCAGTTCACAGGAAATTCGGCAGTAGGACGTCCGAGTGATTTTCCTGCCGCTTTTGCCGCCGCAATACCTTCCGCCTGATGTTTTTTTATCGCAGTACGTTCTTGTTCGGCAATAGAGGACAAAACCTCAATTATAATATTATTAACCATATCAATAATCCACTCCTGCCCATCAAGATCGACCATGGTCGTTGGCAAATCTATTATTTTTACGCGAACACCGATTTTTTTATAAAACTCAAGCTCCGTCTTGATGTCAAATTTATTTCTGCTCAGGCGGTCGAGTGATTTAATCACAAGAGTATCGCCGGGACGCAAAATGCTATTTTTTAAAATCTGATAATTTGGACGATCTAAATTTTTCCCTGACATTTTGTCTGTGAAAATATATTTTTCGTCTGCACCTATCTTACGGAATGCTTCAATTTGTCTGTTCAAATTTTGCTCACCTGTGCTTACACGTGCATAGTAATAAGTTCTTGACATTCCCATATTTTTCCCTCCTTCTGTTCGCAAAGGTATACTTTTACGGACATCAAAAAATTTATGTAAAAATGCCGTTTTTTAACGACTTTACGAACACTTTTTTACCTCAATTTCCGTAAGGACTTTTACGAACACTTTTTCTTATTTTTGTCTGATTTTCCCAACCTTTTGTTCTATACTCTTTTCCAACAGAAGAAAAAATGCCCGATTAATACGGTTCGGCGGTATAATAAAACCCGCAACTTTTCAGCTGCGGATTGAATGGTATTTATTTGTTTTAATTATACTTTGAGTATTATATAACTATTTCTTTTTTCTGTTGGATAGAAAATGGGTATATATAATGAATATCCGATTTAGGGTACTACCCCTCTATGAAAATTAAGCCATATTTTAAATTTAGCTTGACATTCCATTACAATCGGTTTATAATCAAAGCGTTGTTTTTTAATATTTATAAAAGTTCCAAACAGGGTACCGACTTGTTTGGGACTTTCTTTTTTATCCGTCTTTTTCTGCACTTTCGGGTCTGATATAGAATAATGATTGTCCGAGTAGCTGCCGTCATTTTTCACAACGCTTAATTTCCGTATAAATCCAAGCTCGACAAGTTCCTTAATAACAGAAATAACTTTGTTCCTGCCAATATGTAAAGCACGGGCAATGTCATTGAAGCTGTTCCACATATCATTTTTCTTTGTTACAGCCCTGCAAACAAAAAGATACATTCTAAGCTGAACTCCGGAGAGCCTGCCGAGAATGTATCTTTTAACTTTAAAAAATCCCCTTGCTGCAACAGCTTTCAGTTTATAGATGTACGTACCGAGCCGACCATTTGCTTTGTAAGGACGGCTGACACGCTCTATAACGCCCTTTTCAATCAGCTTACAAATTATATTTCCGACAGTTTCAAGTTTTTTAATCCCGCATTTATGGGCGATGGTAGACTGTTTGATTTGAACAGTAAATCTGTTTCTGAAAACGCAGCTATACAGGCATACGGCTACTTTAAGTTCATTTGGCGTAAGTCCGCAGTCCAGAATATTATTCGACAATCTAAAATATGCCTGCATAGCCTTTTCCTCCTTTATTTTATTGTTTGTAAAAATCTATTATTTCTCTTATCTTATCATTTTCTTACTGCTGCTACTATGTCGTTTTTGTGCGAGCAGATCTTCATTTACATCCTTGTTTTCACTGAAAACAGAATGTACTTCATATCCTTTTGCTTCATATTTCTCCTTATAAATCTTTACAGCAGTTTTTCCTGCTTCGTCATTGTCAAGCCTGAAATTCAGAGTCTTGACTTCCTTATGCCTTGCAAGGTAAGCTTCAAGTGCGACATCAGAGCTGCCGCAAAGGGCAAGCCTTGTCTGCTTTTTGTATGCACCATTGCCGTAAGCATTATCCGTCATTGTACAATGGCTCATCAAGTCGATAGGAGCTTCAAAAACATACAGCCTGCTCCTGTCCTCGCCAAGCTGATTAAAAGCATATCTCTTATCGCTGTTTTTGCAATCACCCCTGTACTGCTTTCCGGTAAGCGTTCCGCGAACCGAAGCAAACTTAACAGTACCCTTTTCGTCAAGCCCGACAAATACACAGTTTCCCCTTAGGTCTTGATAGAGCTGCTTAGATTTCATAAAATCAGAAATAACATCGGCTGATATTCCTCGTGTTTGTGACAAATACGCAAAAACTCGATTGTACTTTCCCTCCGCTTTTTTCGGCAAAACAAGTTGCTCGCTTTCAGGTTTATATTTAGGAGCCGAAACATACTTAGACGTAAGGTGTTCTCCTATGATAGCTTCTATTGCTTCGGGGAAACTTTTAGCCTCGACCTTTCGCAGGAAGTCAATAGTATCACCGCCCGATATATTCTGACTGTTCCATACAAATCCCTTACGATCAGGGTAGACTACAAGGCTATTGTGCTGTACGCATTGATAATACTTTCCGCTCTGTTTAAACTCAAATCCCATATACGATTTCAAAAATTCGATTATGTCTGCATTT
>CANQBK010000156.1 GCA_947589485.1 uncultured Clostridia bacterium
CCTTATAAAATTTTTAAGCGAGTTCTCTAAAGTCAACCCTGAACGTAAACACATTTTTATACACAACCTAAATTTTGATTTTTGTTTTGTCAACGATATTTTCAATATCGACTATACGGACCGCGACCCGCTTATAGCGAGGGCTAAGCACGCCCCGCTCCGTATAGTTTGCGAAAACGCTTATATACTCCACGACTCTTTAGCCCTTTGTAATATGTCACTTGCAAAGGTAGGCAAGACTTACAACCTCACGCAAAAACTCAAAGGCAACGTTGACTATACAGAGGCGCGCACTCCCAACACAATATTAACACCGAAAGAGTACGAATATTTTGAACACGACCTTGATATAGTCTATGAGTATATTAAGCAGGAATGGCTCTCCCAGAATTACAACCTTGAAACTATGCCTATTACGCAGACGGGCGTCCCGCGCTCACAGGTAAAGAAAATACTCAATGACCGCAATTATCTCAGACACCAGCGGGCAATATCTCCGAAATCAATCGAAGAGTACAAAATACTCCGAGAGGTTTTCGCGGGCGGGGTAAGTCACGCGAATTTTATGTACACAACAACAGATAACAACCGCAAAGTTATAAACAACGTCACCTCTTGCGACCGCGCGAGTTCCTACCCGACCGAGATAGTAACGCGCAAATTCCCAAACTCCCGCCCGGTCCGCGTCAATGCTTTTGACGAAAACGATGATTACGGTTATATTTTATTAGTCAAATACCAAAACCTACGGGCTATTACAGCGTGGGATTATATCAGTTACTCAAAATGTCACGACCAGCCTATAAACGCAATTGTTGACAACGGGCGCGTAGCCGCCGCTGAATCTCTAACAATCAGAATAACAAATATTGACTATCAAATTATTAAATCGGTTTATGAATATGATAATATTGAGTTCCTTGAAATCCACCGCTACGAGATGGACTATCTCCCGCTCCCGTTCGTTCAGTATGTCTTAGAGCTTTACAACAACAAAACGAAACTCAAACGCTCCGACCCCGCGCTATATATGCGCTCAAAGCAGATATTAAACTCAATATATGGTATGACCGTCACGGATATTGTCCGCGAAAATATAATTTTCAAAGACGGGGATTATTTCAGCGAGTATGAATTTATGGACGAAAACCAAATCGCCGAATCTATGAATAAGAAACTAGCGGACGACCGCCCCGTTATACCCTACGCAATGGGTATTTTCGTCACAGCTTACGCACGGCAGGCGTTATATGAGCCTATAATACACGAAAACCCCGACGGCACTTTTGAGGGTATAGCAAATGACGCCATCTATACAGACACCGACTCAATCAAATTTATCAACGCTGATAAAAATATGAAATATATAGACGCCTACAACGAAAAGATGCTTAAACGTTTACACGATACAGCAAAAGCCCGTAACTTACCTTATGACCTTTTCGCTCCGCTAGACCCCGACGGCAACCCGCACCCTTTAGGCGTTTTTGAAAACGAAACAAAATCTTTTGCCGTTGAATTTATGACGATGGGCGCTAAAAAGTATTGCTACAAAACAGCGGATAATATCTTCCACTACGTAATAGCGGGCTTGCAAAAGTCTTATATAGACCAAAACGGCGAACACGACACAATGCACGACTTCGACGACTTCACAGTCGATAAGTCAATAGCTAACGGGCGCACTAACTACCGCTACGATAACGAACAACCCCTAGGTATAGTATTAACAGACTATCAAGGCACAACATATAGGAACGAGTACCGCCGGGGCGTTAGTATGTGGCGCACGTCCTACACGTTCAGCTTATCAACTTCTTATCAAGACTTCTTAACCTCTGAATTAATAACAGAGTTTGAGCAACATAACTATAACGCTATAACTTCACCCTTTGCGGTGATGAATCAATGGGGGCATAATGATGAAACAAGTAAAAATAGCAAAATCGAAACTGCTTAACAGCACGGGTCATATAAACATTGACCCTTTAATGGACCTTGACGGCGACTTCACGATTATCTACGGCGGGCGTTATAACGGTAAATCATACGACGCTAAGCGCTGGGTCATTAACGAGTTTATGAAAACAGGTCATCAGTTCGCTTATATCCGCCGCTGGGACAGGGATATTACGAGTACATTAGTCAATCAGTATTTCGCGGACTCTGATATACCCACAATTACAAACGGAGAATATAACACGATAAGAGCGGGCAAGGGTCTTATTGAGCTTTGCAATTACTCTTTCGACACGGAGCGGTACTCCGACAAGAACGTCTGCGGGTTCTATTTTCCTATCAATATGGCGAGCCGTTACGCTTCGACACAGTACCCGAACCTTTACAATATCATAGTAGAGGAATTTATCCCTATCAGCGGGACATACTCCCCGAACGAAATGGAGCTTATGTTCCACCTTTTCAGTACTTTAATACGCGAAAGGCGCGGCAGAGTTATCCTTATAGCCAATTCTATAAGCAGACAGTCTCCCTACTGGGAAGAGTTCGACTGTACGGAAATTATACGCGAGCAGGAATTAGGGGATATTAACGTAATCGAGCGCGACACAAAAGCAGGCAAGCAGAAAATCGTCATTCACTACTCACGCCCCGCAATGACGGGTAATAAACTTTTCAGCGGAAAGCGC
>CANQBK010000157.1 GCA_947589485.1 uncultured Clostridia bacterium
TTATAAATGTCAATCTTATAATTTCCTGCCGCCGCTGCTGCTGTTTCTTTTGCAGAAAATTCCTGCTCCTGTTCTTTCTGATTAAACCGAAAGGCATCCGGCACTCCCATCTGATGGATTTCATCCGGGATAGCATAGGCCTCAAATGGTGTGTCCTCGGATTCTTCCACCGGTTCTTCTGTTTCTTCCCTGTCTCTTGTCTCTATTTCTTCATAATCAAAAAGAGAAGCCTGTTTGAAACTGGCTTCCCTTTCCGTGCGGAATGAATTTAACTCATTCAGTTCTTTATTCAGTTCGGTTTTTGTTTCTAATGAAACTGGTTCACGATCTCGGACAGGACGATCTCCTCTGTCTCCATCATACCCTGCTTCCGTATCCGGAACATTTCCATCGTGGATTCCGGATTCTCCGGCTTGTGTTTGTTCAGGTACTTCTCCATTAGCGTTTCCATCATCCGGTCTGCCTCCTCCTCCACTTCTTTCAGTTTCGGATAAAGGTTCCCGAACCGGCTGAGGCTTTTGTACCTCTGAGGATAATTGCTCTCCAGATACTCTTTCGCCATAATCCCGAATTTCCCCAGCGTGATTGCTCTCTCCGGCCCCTCTGCTCTGATATTCGGATACAGAAGTCCGTCCGCTTTCTCGTGATAACTGACTGCCATTGCCTCCATGACGCATCCTCCTTTCTCGTTCAACATTCGTTATTTCACGGTTCATGTTTCTAAGAACAGTACAGGAAACGTCACTTACCAGAGTACCAAGT
Organism: uncultured Clostridia bacterium; assembly: GCA_947589485.1. Taxonomy (GTDB): domain Bacteria; phylum Bacillota; class Clostridia; order Oscillospirales; family Acutalibacteraceae; genus UBA1213. The sequence goes on from CANQBK010000157.1 coordinate 763, forward strand.
ACGCTAATGCAGCTCTCATCTCTTACATTAACTATTGCGCCTAAATCCAGTTCTTCGCTACTTAGGTCAAATCCGCATCTTGTCCCTACCGCATAGAAAATACTGTTAAAAACCAGTTTTTCCGCAATAGGCTCTGGCGTTTCATTCTCTTTGCCCGTTATCTCACGCCCTGTAAGCATAACAGCTTCGGCAAAACGCTCGCCGAAATCCTCTTTTATTATGCCGCTGATTTCCCTTTTTGTAAAGGCTTTCAGCACATTTAACTGGCTTTCCCTGTCCGCTTTTCCTGTTTCCGGAATTTCTCCTCTTTTCTGCAATACCGACAGATAATCAGAAAGATTATCCCCCTCCAAATCCCATGTGAGTTTTACATTCCTTCCTCCGGTATCGCTGATGTCAAATACATACCTTAAATTCGGCTTTAATGCCCGCGACGGAAAAATAGCTATCCCTTTGCTGCCCCGTTTTACATAACGGCGTACCTTTTTCCATGTGTCGTAATCAGCAATCAGAGTTGCTCCCGGTCTTTGGGCATACACCATGAGTATATTATCAAACTCATATCGGTATATCTGTCCTGTCAGCTTACAGATTGCTTTCCAGTCTGCTTCTGTCTGTGTCACTCTGGAAATCACATCATTATAAACCTGTCGGACCGTGTAATCCATGCTCATACTTCCTCCCTCCGATCTTTACAGATACTATTCCTTGTCACTGCATAATCTTCTGATATGCCTGATATTCTTCTCTGTCCAGCCATACTGCCAATTTGCTTCCCGTTATTTCCGCTACGCTTTTTGCTGTCATAAATTTATTGGATAACCGCAGCAGGACATAACTGTCGTGGGACAAATCAAAACTCTGGCGCAGCGTCATATCATCCTGCATGCGCCTTTTTTTCTCCTGTATAATCTCCAAAAGGCGGCTAAGCACTTCCTCCCCCTGTTTACAGTCCATTCTGACCGCCTGCACCGGCTCCCCGCTGCGTTTCCATTCCGTATTGAGAAGTTTACTCAAATATCCCATTTCTTTCAGTAAATCGCTTTTCATCCTGCCCCCTCCTATCTGCTCTCCTCTTTGACCGGGATATAGGAGACATCTACAAAATGATCCGCATCTAAAACCACCTGCTCCGTTTTATACATATCCATTGCACGGTCAATCGCCTCTCCCAGATTGTCCGCCGGAATTTTTTCAATCCGAGAAAGAACCTCCCGTATCTCAATAGAAAACTCATCCCCTTTCAATTCATAAGGTTCGCAATATTCCGTCCGGAGCGACACGAAATCAATCTCTGAAGGCGTGGCGGACAGATATATCCCTCGTCCCCACTCTATGCCAGTTTCCGCATTTTTGTTGGTATGCTCCCCGGCATACGGATAACGGGAAAAATACGCCACATCCAGCGCCACTGCAAACTGACCGGAAGCCATGTTCATTACCAGCAGATTATTCTTGCTGTAACATTCCACCACCCTGTAATCCGTTCCATTGAAGTTATGCAGGATTTCCCCCTGCCTGAAGTCATGTTCCATTTTCTCATAGTGGAACATATTCCCCTTTGCTCCTCCGTTTATATCAAGGTTGTACTCCTCCAACGCCTGAATACACTCTTTGCTGCTCCGTTTCGTATCAAACCGGAACTCCCGGCTGTCATTATAACTGCCGAGAAGAAAACACTGCAGCTCCTGGCTGCCATTGCAGAATTTTGCATGAAAACTTTTATTTGCGGTGATATACTGTTCTGCCCATCCTGTCTTTGATACCTTTGTATCATATAGCTCTTTCACGCCGGCAGCAGCCTCCTCCCTTGACAGGGACGCTACAAACAAATACTCCTGTTGGTAATCCTCCGCAGTCATAAG
>CANQBK010000158.1 GCA_947589485.1 uncultured Clostridia bacterium
CGGCGGAAATGGCTGGAAAAAATAGAAAATCTTCTGGCAGCGGCAGAGATATACCGGGATGTTGAAAAGAGAGCCATGGGTAAAATCAAAGAAATGCTCTCGGAGAAAGGCCTGAGGATTTCCGAAACGGAAAAGAGAGAGGAGGAGCATTTATGTCGGAGATAGGAGATGCAGTACAGATTATCCGTGTCACTTATGACGGGATTGAGATAGCTATGAAAATGGGGAGTGCAACAATTCAGTCTATGCAGAAAGCATTGGATATGATTGTGGCAATGTTGGAATATGAAAAAACGATGGGAAAGACGAATCTGAAAGGACTGCTTGAAAAAGGCGGGGATTTGCAGGTGCTTTCCTTTGCTGATGAAGATTTGAAAAAATTTCGGAGACTGGCAAAGAAATATGGGATTCTGTATTCCGAATTGCCGGATGGCAAACGGAAAGATGGAATTACAGAGGTTATGTTCCACAGCGAGGCGGCTCCCAGGATGCGTATGATGTCGCAGAAATTACAAAACGGGCGGATATTCAACATGGACGAATTTCTAAAAAACGGTAATGAGGAACAGTTGGAGCAGTTGCTGAAATATCTGGAGGAACAAAAGGGAAAAAAAGGAAACAAGTCCCCTTCCAAACTCCATACTGAAGAAGAAACGGTTATTGATAACCTGATACAGAAAGTAGGCTATTATGCCATGGAAAAAAAGACAATCAGTGTGGAGACAGTAAAAACGGATTTACAGGTAGAAACCAATGAGGCAAAAAAAGCGATTGGGCAGCTTGCAAAGATTGGGGTATTAGGAAGTGTGGATGAAGTGGGAAATTACCATGTGATTATGGATCGGGAAGCATTTGATAAGCGCATCGGGAAGTATCAGGAACTTTACAAGCGGATGCGGATGATTGAATCCTCAAAGAATACTGCATTATTGGATATTACCATTACAAAAAAACTGATTGCAGAAGAAAATGACCATGCCATAAAGACAAGGGTGCCCGGTATGTATGGTCAGAAAGAGGGATATATCTGGATTAATAAGGCGGACATTATGGAAATCCATAACGGAAAGACGCTGCTTACTTATCTGGATAAGAATAAAGATTATAAGATTTATTCCGCTGATAACAGGGTGATTCGGACGATAAAGGGAGAAGATTTATACAACGGCCATTATGACAGGGTAGAGGCTGCCGTCAGGCAGCGGTATGCACAGGCAAGGCAGCAGCCGGTCAAAACGGCAGAAAGGCCGAAAAGGAGGTAATTATGCAGACGACAAAGAAGAAACCAAATATTCTTATGATTGTGCTGGGTGCGGTTGCTTCTGCATATCTTGGGTATCTGGCAGCGGGAGCATGGCGGGAGGGGATAGAATTCAATCTGTTTTTGGAACGCTTCATAACGGTCTGTTCTTATCCGTTGCATGATTATTTTAACCAGTATACCTTAAAAATGGTGGTCGCGGCACTGCTGGTATATGCTCTGGTTGTGCTTATGTATTATACCAGCCAGAGGAATTATATGCCGGGAAAGGAATACGGTACTTCCAAACTGGCCAATATCCAACAGGTCAACCGGATATTGGCGGACAAGGCAGAGCAAAATAACCGCATATTAAGCAGGAATGTCCGAATGAGCCTTGATACCAGACACACCAAACTAAACAATAATGTGCTGGTTATTGGAGGTTCCGGTGCAGGAAAGACATTCTATGAGGTAAAGCCGAACTTAATGCAGTTAAACACTTCGTTTATTTTGACTGATCCTAAGGGAGAGCTTCTTAGGAGTGAGGGGGAAATGCTCAGGCAGAACGGATATCATGTGAAGGTTATCAATCTGCTGGAAATGGAAAAATCCGATTGCTATAATCCATTTGCTTATATCCGTGAGGAAACGGATGTCATTAAACTGATAACGAATATTATGAGCAATACCACCCCCAAAGGCGCAAATTCTTCCGATCCGTTTTGGGAACACGCAGAAAGCCTGTTTTTACAGGCGCTTTTCTATTATGTGTGGTTGGAAGAAAAGCCGGAAAAAAGGAATTTTGCCTCTGTCCTTAAATTGATGGGGGAGGCGGAAGTGACAGAAAAAGGAAAGCCCTCCATGCTGGATGCCAGAATGAAGTTTTTGGAAGCAACAAGTCCTTTAAAGGAGAATCATCCGGCAGTAAAGCAGTATAACAAGTGTATGAGGGGAGCCGGGGACACGGTCCGTTCCATTATCATCAGCGCTAATTCAAGGCTTGCCACATTGGAAAATCAGCAGGTACTCCGTATGCTGTCAAAGGACGAGCTGAATCTTGCAGAGCTGGGGATTGGCGTTAATGGAGATGGAAAGACAAAAACCGCATTATTTTGTGTGATACCGGATTCCGACAAGTCTTACAACTATATCATAGGTATGCTGTATACGCAGATATTTCAAGAACTGTATTATCAGGCAGATTTTGTATGTGGCGGCAGGCTGCCGGTTCATGTGACATTCATGTTAGATGAGTTTTCAAATGTTGCCCTGCCGGATGATTACTGTTCCCTGTTATCGACGATGAGAAGCAGGGA
>CANQBK010000159.1 GCA_947589485.1 uncultured Clostridia bacterium
GCTCAGATCATTACACCATTCGTGCGGGTCGGAACTTACCCGACAAGGAATTTCGCTACCTTAGGACCGTTATAGTTACGGCCGCCGTTTACCGGGGCTTCAATTCAATGCTCTCACATCTCCTCTTAACCTTCCGGCACCGGGCAGGTGTCAGCTCCTATACTTCATCTTTCGATTTAGCAGAAACCTGTGTTTTTGATAAACAGTTGCCTGAGCCTATTCTCTGCGGCTCGTCTACACGAGCACCCCTTCTCCCGAAGTTACGGGGTCAATTTGCCGAGTTCCTTAACTACCCTTCTCCCGTTGGCCTTAGAATCCTCTTCCTATCTACCTGTGTCGGTTTGCGGTACGGGCGCCTCAGATATACGCACAGCTTTTCTCGCCTCTGTCCACGCATGCTTCCCTACTCTGATTTCGGTCCCTTACGCCCGGGTATACCAACTCCCGGGTCATGCCCTTTCAAAGTGTCCCTGTGTTTTAATCTTTTGGCGGTTACGGAATATCAACCGTATGTGCATCGGCTACGCCGTTAGGCCTCACCTTAGCTCCCGACTTACTTGGAGCGGACGAACCTTCCTCCAAAAACCTTAGATTTTCGGCCAATATGATTCTCACATATTTCTCGCTACTCATTCCGGCATTCTCACTCGAATACAGTCCACCGGCACTTCCGTTCCGACTTCATTCCATATTCGACGCTCTCCTACCATACATTTCTGTATCCCAAGCTTCGGTGTTCGATTTAGCCCCGTTAAATTTTCGGCGCAGAGTCACTCGACCAGTGAGCTATTACGCACTCTTTTAATGTATGGCTGCTTCTAAGCCAACATCCTGGTTGTCTGGGCAACTCCACATCCTTTTCCACTTAATCGTCCTTGGGGACCTTAGCTGTGGGTCCGGGCTCTTTCCCTTTTGACAACGAAACTTATCTCCCGCTGTCTGACTCCCGAGAAACTATTATCCGGTATTCTTAGTTTGATAGGGTTCAGTAACTTTTCAGCCCCTAGCCCATTCAGTGCTTTACCCCCGGTAATATATCTCGAGGCTAGCCCTAAAGCTATTTCGGAGAGAACCAGCTATCTCCGGGTTCGATTGGAATTTCTCCGCTATCCACATCTCATCCGCTACCATTTCAACGGGAGTCGGTTCGGCCCTCCATGGAGTTTTACCTCCACTTCAGCCTGGACATGGATAGGTCACCCGGTTTCGGGTCGATTGCAACCGACTTCTTACGCCCTTTTCAGACTTGCTTTCGCTTCGGCTTCGCACCTTAAGTGCTTAACCTTGCCGGTTACACTCACTCGCCGGACCATTCTACAATAGGTACCCGATCACACTTTGACGTGCTCTCGGCGCTTGTAAGCACAAGGTTTCAGGTTCTCTTTCACTCCCCTCCCGGGGTTCTTTTCACCTTTCCCTCACGGTACTATTCTCTATCGGTCACTGAGTAGTATTTAGGCTTGGAGGATGGTCCCCCCTTCTTCCCACCGGGTTTCACGTGTCCGGCGGTACTCCGGATTCTGATAGCTGTCTTCCTCTTTCGCATACGAGACTTTCACTCTTTTTCGTCAGCCTTTCCATACTGTTCTGCTAGATTTCGACATACACATTTCAGTCCTTACCCCGAATGTATTTCTACATTCGGTTTAGCCTCCTCCGCTTTCGCTCGCCACTACTCGCGGAATCTCGGTTGATTTCTTTTCCTCGCCCTACTTAGATGTTTCAGTTCAGGCGGTTCCCCTCATATACCTATTTTATTCAGTATATGATGATCGGACATGACTCCGACCGGATTGCTCCATTCGGATACCTTCGGATCATAGCCTGCTTACGGCTCCCCGAAGCTTTTCGCAGTTAGCTGCGTCCTTCTTCGGCTCTCAGTGCCAAGGCATTCCCCTTGCGCTCTTTTTAGCTTGACCATGTGATTATCTTGGTTCTGTTCTAAACTCATAAAAATTGCAGTAATTTTTTACCCTTTATATCTTTCGATTTTAATCTTTCGATATAGGCTAATTTCTATTTGTTTTAGCTTTACTTTGCTTCTCTTTATTCAGTTTTCAAAGTGCGATGTGTCAAGCTCCGGCTTTCGCTTTTACTCTTCACTTTTCTGTACTCTTTCAAGTACTGGTGGGCTTAAGTGGACTCGAACCACCGACCTCACGCTTATCAGGCGTGCGCTCTAACCGGCTGAGCTATAAGCCCATAGGTTCTTCCGGCTTCAAGTCTTGACTTTTAGCCTTTGGTGGAGATAAACGGAATCGAACCGTTGACCCCCTGCTTGCAAAACAGGTGCTCTCCCAGCTGAGCTATACCCCCATCTCGAGAGATCCTTTTTCATTTATCTCCCAAGGTTCCTTTTCAGGACCCTCAAAATTAAACAACGCTTTCGACTTGCCTGTAATTCCGACCTTGGATTTCGAGATTTCTCTCTTTTCTCCATAGAAAGGAGGTGATCCAGCCGCACCTTCCGATACGGCTACCTTGTTACGACTTCACCCCAGTCGCCAA
>CANQBK010000160.1 GCA_947589485.1 uncultured Clostridia bacterium
GACCAGAAACGCTTTTACTCCTGCCACGCTTTCTACTCCCTGGCCGACTTTGAGAAACAGCTTGCCGCCCACAACCGCCGCTCCAACAACTTGCCGATGCGCCCCCTCCACTGGCTCTCCCCCTACCAGTTCGCTGTGCAATATGTTTGACAAACTTACAATGGTAATGTAGCAACACTACACTACCGTTTGCTTTTTGCAATCTAGTGTGCGAGAATAGTTGTTTTGGATCCTTTGCGCTAACTGCGCGATCTTTTGGCACAGTTCCATATTTGAATCATTTGCTTCCCTAATAGGGAGCGAGAAAATAATATCCTTCGTTAAATACGGATGTGATTTCCATTCATTTTCGCCATACTTTTTAAGATCTGAACTCTCAATTTGACAAGTTCGCCTATGTTTTTATCATTTGTAATTATTATTCTTTTCATGGTCCGCCTCCTAGGAAGCCTCCGTGCCCACCGCCAGGTAGCCCGGATCAACGGGGAGGTCATCGAGGCGCCGCTGAAAACGAAAAACAGCTACCGAACCCTGCCACTGGCAGATGGTACGGGAGCCGTTCTGAAGAAGCAAAAGAAGAAGGCGGGGAATAGCCCCTGGGTCTTTCCGTCCCCCACCGGCGGGCCCATATCCCCGGACAGTGTTCTGCATATGCCCCACCGGGGTGCTGGAAGGATGGTGACGCAAAGTTCCGTATAATGGAAAACCTTGTCTGCGCTGTAACGCCAGCGGCATGGCCACCCATGATGGCAAAACAATGGGCTTATGCCGCTTTTGCCAAACAAGGGCAAAGCAGCCATTTGGCGCGCACTTGAGCGGCCACAGCACTAAGAAGATCCAATCGCCCTCTCACGCGCTCTAAGTTACATGGGCACTCCTCTATGAAATTGACGCCCAAAGGACCGCGCCAGTTTATATGTGCCCGCTACGCACACTCAAATTTTTCTAAATACCGTGATTCGCTTCCAGTTCGACGGGAATCCCATCGCTTCAAGCAGTTCATTCTCAGACAGCGCACTTGTACTATTTTTGAACCGCTCAATCAACGAAACCAACTCCTGTTTCAGATCCAAGAAATCTTTTCGCGGGAGCAGGTATCTCAGGGAAATTACGACGGCAAATAAATCGGACTTCCCGCAGGCATACTGCACGCCCCTTCTTTCCCTTGGAATCTCCAGCTTCTCATGTAGCAGCATATCCGGGATACTCTCGTTCACCCGGTGAGAAAACAACCTTTCATTATGCGCGCAGACATTTCTGAATCGCGAAAGAATGCCCAGGAAATTCTCCAGTTGACTTTCATTCACACCCGCAAAATTTCGGCTGATTTTCTGCTGTAGATCCTGCTGCAACAGCATATACATCTTCGACAACGTACCAAATGTGACCGTATTAAGCAGCACCCATAGGGGTACATTGTGGTTCTTTGTCACATAATGCCTGATATATTCATACTGGCTGTCACGATCGTTGGCCGTCTCGCCAAGTTTACCAACCAATTTATTGACCCGAGGCACGTTGCTTCCTACGTAACGATAATGGTTCACGTCTAAGTACTCGTTCTGGGCCTCGCCAAACTTTTCTGAAAAATAATAGGACAGCAAGGAACGAATGTGCCGCTCCACCTGGCATAGATACCGAAGAAAAAGCTCTCGTAGTCCCTTGTCAAAGTCGTACAGGGCCACGATATCCTCGAAGCGTGTGCCATCCTTGTATTTATCGGTAGTTTTGTTCTCAAAAAAGATGCTTATATCCAGTTATAAGCGCAAAATAGCTGTTTCTGCGCAACATATCCTCTGCATATTGTTCATCTGAGATCTGCAGACCTTTTTCACCTTTAAGCTTGTCTATCTGTTGTCTATAAGTCAAAAAAGGCTTCGGCATTCGTAAGTCAACTCCGATACGCACTATAATACTAAGTGAAAGGGGGTCCCCGCAGGAACCCCCCCGGTCGCAGGCCTCACAGGTTTCTGCAACACAATCACTAAGAGTAATATAGCAGGAAAATCGCACGCTGTCAACAGCCTTGTGCGAATGCTCGCGCCATGCGCAACTCCATACAGCCGCTATATTCAGCGTTCCGACCCACTTATTACCCTCTGTATATACTATACATTGTGGTGTGGATTATGTACCGGTTTCGCGAAAATTTATTTTTCCCTTAATTTACGCTTCTTTTGGTCTTGTCCAAAAAGGCCGGTTTTCCCAACACAAGCGAGCAATCGTTTTCCTCGCTCCTGTCGCTGCTCCCCCTTTCCCCGTATGGGTCAGGAAATGGGTCAAAGTTTTTGACGCGCTATCATTGCGGTGAAAAGGTTATAAAAGCACCGTCTTTCTTGCGAAAGACGGTGCTTCAGTCTGTCAAAAAAGCTCCCCAATTGGGGGAGTTTTTGGTATAATGGGGGAAGAGAGTATGTGTGGGGGGGTAAAGAGATGGACGAATGGAGAAAAGATGCGCGGCGGGATGTGGTGATCACGGACATAGACGCACTGGTGCCAGAAGAC